>JBDTXZ010000277.1:0-5667 GCA_040005935.1 bacterium
GAGCGGCGCGTGGACTATGTCGTTCCTCCGCGCCCACTGCTCCTCTGCGTCCCTCTGCGGTTTAAAGTTGATTCATTTTTTTTGATTGACTGTCACGGGTCTGCGGTTCACCGTTCGGGTATTATACTCTCGCAGGTAGCGCAGCCGCACGGCGTCGGTCGGATACGAGTCGCCCGGCACAAGCGGATATGACTTCGCCGCGTGGAACGGAAGTGGTGCGACCGTCGTGCCGTGCGCTGTGTTGAGATCAGAGTCCTTGATCCACCCGTCCGTGTAAAGCAGGAAGTCGCGCTTCCAGCCCACCGGAAGTGAGTCTGCCGAACGCGCGTCGAACTCGATGGTGGTCTCGTCGCCCGGGGCCATGATGATGTACATGTCGTCGCTCTTGTCGAGCAATGGAAGCACGTCCCCAAAACGCGTAAAGTCGCCTTCGATTGGCCGCCAGGGCGATGGCTTGGTTACGTCATCGTACGCGAACCAGTACGGGCCGTAACGGCCGCCCTTCCGATACATCCGCGAAAAGCCGCGCGAGTGCAGATTTGCCGATTGCGGCGCGAGCGTCGTGACCTTCGTCGGGCTTTGCGCGAGTGTCCGCGCAACGAACGCCTGATCCCAGTAGATCTGCATGCTCGTACGGATGCGCACGTGGTGATCGGCAGTCGGAAACTTGCCGGCAAGATCGGTGATGATCGTCTTGTCCTTGCCAGACGGGAATCCAATGTTCGCAACGACGGTGCGCCAACGACCCTGTGCGTCACGCACTTCGAGTGACGGCGCGGACGGCGCAATCGCTGTTTGCTGCGAGAGTGCGACGTTGATGCTCGCGTCGGTGGGGTAGATCCAGCCGCGCAAAAAGAGCGACGTACCAGCTGCACCGGCGTTGTCGCCGAGGTCCATGATGAGATCATGTGACTCGACGACGCCTTGGTATTGCGTCGGCACAAGGTTCGACACGTAGATGTCGTCCGCAGCCCGCAGCGCCGGAAGCACGTCGTTGCCACGTTCGTCAACGGCGGAGAGCGGTATGTCGCGCTTCGAAATCTGGAAAAGCTTCAACGCCACCGGTCCGGGCGGCACGAACTTCTCGTCGACAAGCACGTCGATGGAATCCGGATGATCGACGGCAATGAGCTTCACTTCGTCGGCGTACGCCGTCTCCCACAACTCTTCCGTCAGCTGAAGGAGGTAGCGCCCATTGCGCGGTTGGAGCGCATCGCCCGGAATGCGCACGTACTCCTGCGACGCGCCGGCAGGTGCAAACGCACTCGTGCCACCCATGAGGCCAAGCGGCATGCCGAGTGCGCTGCGCCACATGGCGTCGGTCACGAAGCGGAACTGCTTGCCATCCCACGTATAGGCAAAGGCGCAGGAGCCCTTGAGCAATTCGAGCTCGACGACGTCGAGATCAGTTCCAGGAAAGAAGACCGTCTGCGGGACGCCGTTCGGCCAGCCAACACGCAACACATCGGCCTTGAGGTGCGAACCGAGCCCGAAGTGCGTCACGCGACCAGTCGCCACACGCGTCTGATAAATCTCGGCCGCGCGTAACTCGAGCGTCGCGCCAATGCCGAAGGCGTTGTTCTTGCCGCTGCCGGTACGCAGTCCCTTGAGCTCCACATTCACGGCGAGGTTGTTGTTGCCAAACTCATTGCGCAATAGCCGTGGCGCGCCGTCGGCGGCGAGGACCAGCACGTCTTCGTCGCCATCGTCATCAATGTCCATTACCGAGATGCTGGACGCTCCGCCCTTGCGCACAGTGGTCGGAATGAGCGTCGAGCGATCGACGAATGCGCCGGTGCCATCGTTTCGTAAGAGGAACAGGTTCGGTGCACTCTTGCCGTTCGCGGTCGTCGTACCCACGAGAAGGTCGAGCCAGCCGTCGTTGTCGTAGTCGACAAACGCCGCTACCGCGCCGGCACTCGCGCGAATCGCCTGCATCGCGGCGGCCGAACGGCGATCACGCGTAAACGTCCCGTCGCCCTTGTTGCGCCACAGCGCCGGCTCGCCACCATTCGTGCTCGCAACGAAGATGTCGAGGAATCCGTCGTTGTCGTAATCGCCCACAACGGTCGCGACGGAGCCGCCGGTGGTCGCCAGGCCGCTCGTGGCCGTGACGTCGCTAAAACGCTGAGATCCGCCATTGTGCAACAGCGCATCGCTGGCATGTTCATTCGCCACGAACACGTCCAGGCGGCCGTCGCCGTCGAAGTCTGCGAACACCGCATCGCGCGCGTCCCCACCCCCGGCGAGCCCGAGGCCCGTCGTCGCGTCGGTAAACGTTCCGTCGAGATTGTTGCGATACACAACACGCTGCGCCGCACCGACGAGGAACAAGTCCAGGTCGCCATCGTGATCGAGGTCCGCGAAAAACGCCTTGCGCGCACCCTTGACGTCGGCCACACCCGCTTTCGCCGTCACGTCGACGAACGTTCCCGTACCGCTGTTGCGAAGAAGATGACCGCGTCCCTCACCCCCGATGACGAAGAGGTCGAGCCAACCATCGTTGTCGACGTCCGCGAACGTTGCGAACACCGCGCCCTGCGGAAGGGAAATGCCCACGCGTTGAATGTCGTCCCGGACAAATCCGCCTTGCACGTGATAGAAGTGCAGCACCGCCTTGTGTGTCGTGGGCGACCACTCCGACACGAAAATGTCATCCTTGCCGTCGCCATCAGCATCACCGACAGCGATTGCAGTGGGTGCGTCAGCGGGTGCGACTGACGCGACGCCGCCCGTGAAACCGGCATCCGTCGTCGCGTCGATGAACTTGACGACGTCGCTTGTCGTCGATCGCTTCACCTCGCGCAGCGCCACGAAGTCCTTGGGCGCGAACGTCAACACAGGATGCCCGGGAATTGGCCCTTCCGTTGCTTTCACGACCTCCAGTGACGCTTGATACGGCGCGCTGACCTCCATGAGCCTGAGGAAGTGATCGAGTGTGACGCGCGACTGCGGCAGCGCACCGGCGCGCAACAGTTGAATCGTGCTGTCCAGGTATGTCAGCGCCTCCTTGGGCGGCTCGGGCGGAATGCGACGCACTTCCTCGAGATGCCGCACCGCGCTGTCTACGGCTCCACGCTGCGCGAGCACGTTCAGCAGCTTGAGTCGGACGGCCAGATTCGCTGGTGCAGCCGCGAGCACCGCTCGTAGGCGCGCTTCGTATCGCTGCGTCGACGCGGAATCGTTCTTCCCGGCGTCGAGCTCAGCGAGGGCGTACAACACCTGTGGGTTCGTCGGCGCATCATGTTGGACCTTCTCGAGCAGCTCGCGCGCCTCCGCAGCGCGCGACGTCAACGAGAAGAGCTTCGCCAGCGCGAGGCGAACCTCCACGCTCGCGGGGTCCAGCTCACGCGCCCGTTGCAACTGCTTCTCGGCCTCTGGATACCTGCCGCCTTGCAAGTATGTGAGTCCAAGATCTGCATAACCGAGTGGATCGTCGGGAGCCGCCTTGATGAGCTTCTTGAATTCGGTCTCGGCCTCCGGCAGCTGATTGCGCTGGAGGTAGCTGAGCGCCAACGTGCGCATCCGGTACAGCTCCTCGACCGACACGTGTTCTGTACGGCACGCGGAGGTCGCGATAAGCAGCGCGCAGCCGAAAACGACGAAGTGTTTTCGCGAGAGGATGCGCGTCAGGAGCGATTGATCAACGACGTGTACGATGGGAAGTCCGGGCTGAAGTTGGGGCCGCAAATGTATGGCGGGTCGGCCCCAACGTGAAGATGATCGCGGATCATTCGTGCTGTTCCCGTTACGGCCGGCCAGCCGCCGCTCGCCTGGCTCCGAGCCGTACCGACGAGAGCTGATCGGTCGAAGTGAGCTGTGAGTAGGTCCACCGCTGAGCAAGGACCTCCGCCGCAGGCAGCGCCACCATCGTCGCCGCGCGAGTTTCGTTGGCGGCGCGTAGCGTCACGCGATCGCCCGGAAGTACTGTGAGACGGATCACACCGGCGTCCTCCGCGAGCGCTGCGTCTGGAATCCGCAGCGTCACACGCGCACCTGGCGCCACGCGACCGAGCGACCACTCCTGTTTCAAGCCAACGAGATACACGCGTACATAGTCGCGTCCCTCATTGTCAAAGTGTATGGATGCCGGCTGTGCGTCCGCCACAGCGAGCCCGTCACTCGTGAGGCGCGATCCTCCGCTGGCGCATGCGCCAACTGTCAGCGCGACGATCAATGCAGCGGTGAGTGAAACAAGGGAGCGGATGCGTGGCGTAGTCATTGTGTCCTCCATGAGCGGGAACGGCGCGCTCGGCGCCTTATCCCTTAGCGCGCAGAACGCGGCTAAACCCACTCACGGTTTGCGCTGTCCAATGGCGCAGCCCTGTCAAGCTGAGCGACAGCCCAGGATCCGTTTGCCGATTGTTATCCACGAGCCCCGAGCGTCCATGTCGATCTCATCTCTGCCCGCAGGGTCCGCCTCATCGAGTGCTCCGCCCGCCACGAGCGGGCATGAAATGCACGCCGTCACCGAGTTGCTACGCGCTTGGGGAGCGGGCGATGCGGGCGCGAGCGAAGAGCTCGTGCCGCTCGTGTACACGGAGCTTCGCCGTCAGGCGCGTCGCGCCCTGCGTCGAGAGAGCGAGGGCCATACGCTTCAAGCCACGGCGCTCGTGCACGAAGCGTGGTTGCGTCTCGATGGCCAGCGCGACGCGCGCTGGGAAAGCCGCAGCCAGTTCCTCGCGGTCGCTGCGCAGATGATGCGTCGCGTGCTCGTCGACCACGCGCGCACCCGCCGCGCGCTCAAGCGTGGGGGCGGCGAAACACAGGTCACACTCAGTGACGCGCTCAATGCGGCCGCCGAGCCGCACGCGGTCGATGTACTCGCGCTCGACGACGCGCTGGAACGCCTTGCCATCATGGATCCGCGGAAAGCGAGGCTCGTAGAGCTGCGCTATTTCATGGGCCTCAGCATCCCCGAGGCCGCCGCGGCACTCGGCGTCTCATTGGCGACGGTCGGTCGCGAGTGGGCTGTTGCGCGCATGTGGCTCCGACGCGAGTTGGAGGCGTGACCACGCCGACGCACGTCGATCCAGTGGTCGGCGCATCACCACAGATGACCCCGGAACGCTGGGCCGCAGTGGACGCGATCCTTCAGGCCGCGCTTGCGTGCGAGCCCGAGCGGCGCGTTGCCTTCATCTCCGAAGCCTGCAATCGAGACTCGACCCTGCGGGTCGAGGTAGCGTCGCTTCTCGCTGCCCACATTGACGCCGGCGACGACTTCCTCGAACGACCCGTCGCGGACGTGATGGGCGCATCGTCGGGAGAATTGATCGCCGAGCGGCTCGCGAATGCGCTCGAGGGGCGGTACGCGATTGAGCGCGAGATCGCGCGCGGCGGTATGGCCACAGTCTACCGCGCGCGCGATCTGCGGCACGGCCGACCCGTCGCCATCAAGGTGTTGCGCGCGGAGATTGCGGCGGCCGTGGGCGCGGAGCGCTTTCTCGCGGAGATCCGCGTCACGGCGTCGCTGCAGCATCCGCACATCCTGCCGCTGTTCGACTCCGGAAGCGCCGCCGGCCTGCTGTGGTACGCGATGCCCTACGTCGAGGGCGAGACGTTGCGTTCTTACATCGCGCGCATTGGGCCGCTGCCGGTTCCCGACGCGGTGCGGTTCGCGCGTGAGATTGCCGATGCGCTCGATCACGCGCATGCGCGCGGCATCGT
>JBDTXZ010000278.1:0-5650 GCA_040005935.1 bacterium
TCCCGACACTCGCTCGCTGCGCTCGCGCTTGCGGGATGACATCCATTCGCACCCTCACTGAACGGCATTGGAGCTAGCTCGCGGCGGAAGCGGAGAGCTCGCGAGCGATTCGCGGCCCACGGCGGAACTCGAGGACGTAATACGTGCCGCCGGAGACGAGGAAGCCGACGAACCACGCGTACGAATACAGCGGCTTGAGGAACTGGACGATGAGACCGCCCCAGGCGAGGGCACACCCGGCCACCGTTGCGGCGATCGCATTCCAATTCCACCCGTTGCGATAGCGATAGATGCCGTCAGGCAGGTAGAGGTCTTCGAGCACCAGCTGCTTCCGCTTCACCAACCAGTAGTCGGCGATCAGCACGCCCGCGATGGAGCCGAGCCCACCTGAGTAGCCGAGTAGCCAGTTGAAGATGTATCCGGATGGATCGGCCAGGAGCCGCCATGGCATCATCACGATGCCGAGAATGCCGGTGATAATGCCGCCGCGACGGAAGTTGATGAGCTTCGGGAAGACATTCGCAAAGTCGTTCGCTGGCGATACAACATTTGCCGCGATGTTCACCGCCAGCGTCGCAACAACGACGGTAAACATCGAAATGGCGACCACCAGTGGCGCATTGAACTTCGCAACGAGCTTTACGGGATCCCAGATCGCCTGCCCGTAGATGATCACCGTTGCACTCGTGATCAACACACCCATCGCGGCGAACACCGTCATCGTTGTTGGAAGCGCAACGACCTGTCCGACGACCTGTTCCCGCTGGCTACGACCGAAGCGCGTGAAGTCCGGCATGTTGAGGGAGAGCGTCGCCCAGAATCCGATCATCGCCGTGAGCGACGGGACGAACACCGGGAAGAACTCGCCAAATGTGTGGAACTTCCCTCGGTCCTGGAGCAGCGGTCCTAGTCCGTGCGCCTCCTTAATGGCCCACGCGAGAAGAACGGCTGTCATGACCAACACGAACGGAGCCGCCCAGTTCTCGACGTGCCTCAGCAGGTCCATCCCCTTGATGATGATCCAGATATTCATTCCCCAGAACAGCAGGAATGAGATCCATGCCGTGGTGGAGTGTCCGTCGAAGCCGGAGCCAAGCAGTTGGTCCCAACCGGGAATGACGACGGAAAAGAATGTGTGCAGTGCCTCGCCACCAATCCACGCTTGAATGCCGAACCATCCACAGGCAACGATCGCGCGCATGAGCGCCGGCACGTTCGAGCCAATGGTGCCGTACGCCGCGCGTGCAAACACGGGGAAGGGGATGCCGTACTTGGTGCCAGGGTGCGAGTTGAGCAGGATCGGTACGAGCACGATCACATTGCCGAGCAGGATGGTCACGAGCGCTTGCTTCCAGTTCATGCCTGCGGCCAGCAGGCCGGACGCGAGCATGTACGTCGGAATGCAATGCGCCATGCTGATCCAGAGCGCGGCGTAGTTGTACGTGCTCCACGTGCGCAGTGCGAGGGGAACCGGCGCGAGGTCGTGATTATGAAGCGGACTCGCCTCGATGCGCGCCGTGTCTACCAGCTCCACTCGGCCGTCGGCATGCTCGACCTGACGCGGTCTGGCACTGAGACTCATGGACGCTTGTCTCCGAGCCCCGCGGTCGTGCGCGGCAACCACTGCCCGCGCCCTTCCTTCCCGACAACAGCGTAGTTGTCGACGATCACCTCGCCACGTGACAATGTCGTGCGCGAAAAACCAGCGAGATCCCAGCCCTCGAATGGCGACCAGTCCGCGTTCGTCTCCATTTCGGACGGAACAACCTTGTGTGTGCGCGTTGGATGAATGATCGCGAGGTCTGCGTCGGAGCCAATAGTGATCGAGCCCTTCCGCGGAGCCAAACCCATGATCTTTGCGGGATTGGTGCTCAGCTTCGCGCACATCTGTTCCAACGTGATCCGTCCTTCGAGCACGCCCTTTGTGTAGGTCAATGGCATCAGGGTTTCGAGACCAGGCATTCCCATCGGGATCCTGGTCCAGTCGCCCTCCCACATCGCCTTCTGCTCGCGCGTGAAGGTGCACGTGTCGGTTGAGATCACCGACACTTCACCCGAATTCAGTCCACGCCACAGCCGCTCGGAATCCGCAGGCTTCTTGAGTTGCGGACAGCACGCAAAGAGATGTCCGTCTTCTCCAGCGAACACGCTGTCATCGAGCACCAGGTACTGGATGCACGTCTCTGCAAGCACCGGAACGCCACGGCTTTGGGCCGCGCGAATAATGTCGGCGCCTTCGGCTGTCGACATGTGGACGATGTAGAGTTGCCCGCCCGTCGCTTCACTCCACCGGGCGACGCGCTGAATCGCTTCGGCTTCGATGAAATTCGGCCGCGTCATTGCATGCAACACAGCGCCATACTGTTTCATGAGCTCGGGCGTGTGATGGCGCGCAATGAGCTCGTCGAGCACGCGCGATGATTCGGCATGCACGAGGAGCATGGCACCGTGCTCCTTCATCTTTTCCAGCGTCCCGAAAAGCGCGCGATCGTCGGACTGCCAACCCTCCGACTCGTAGATCATGAACTCCTTGAACGTGGTGAAGCCGCGCTTCACCATGCCGGCGATCTGATCCTTGTGCTCGTTGTAGCGCGTGATGCAGATGTGAAACGTGTAGTCGATGAGCGACTTGCCTTCGGCCTTTTTCATCCAGGTGTCGGCGGCGTCGCTGAGCGATCCGTTGGCGGACGGAATCGCGAAATCGATCACCGTGGTCACCCCACCACGCGCTCCGGCGCGTGTGCCCGTGCGATAATCGTCGGCCGATACGGTTCCGCAAAACGGCAATTCGAGGTGCACGTGCACGTCGAGCACGCCGGGGATGACGTGATGCCCCGCAGCATCGATGACATCTGCGCCCTGCGTATCGAGTCCGGCACCCAGTGCTGCTATTTTTTCGCCGACGATGCCGACGTCGCCTGTAAACGAGCCACCGGGAGTGACGACGTTACCGCCTTGAACGACCCGATCGAATTTCATGAGCCTCCGTTGGGGTGCAGATCCTTCGACTCGCTACGCTCGCTCAGGATGACAATCAGGTGCGTCCGACCTGCGACAACGCCACATCCAACGCATCCAGTGCGTAGTCGACATCGGCCGCCGTAATGCACATCGGTGGCTTGATGCGCAGCACGTTGCCGTCGAGTCCACCCTTGCCGACGAGCACATTCATCTCGCGCAATGCTTCCATCACGTCGAGCACTTCCTGCTTGGCCGGCACCTTCGTCGCGCGATCGCGCACGAGCTCCAGTCCAAGCATCAGACCCATTCCACGCACATCTCCAATCACGGTGTGCGACGCCTGAAGCTTCTCGAGCCCACTCTTGAATCGCGCGCCGAGCACTCGGCAGTTCTCCTGCAGGCCGTCTTCATCGATGATGTCGAGCACCGCGAGACCAGCGGCCATCGAGACCGGATTGTTCGCATAGGTATTGAAGTGAATGCGCTGCGCGAGCGACTTGGCGATTTCCATTCGCGTCGTCACGGCGCCAATGGGCGCACCGTTGCCGAGTCCCTTCGCCATCGTGACGAAGTCCGGCACCACGTCCCAGTTTTGAAATCCCCAGTAGTGGTCGCCCGTGCGGCCGAAACCCGACTGCACTTCGTCCGCAATGCACAAGCCGCCATACTCGCGAACTATCGCATACACCTCGGAGAAATAGTTCCTCGCGCCGTACGTCACACCGCCAACTCCCTGCAATGGCTCAGCGAGGAAGGCGGCGATCTTCCCCGGCGTGGAGTATCGAATGAGATCGCGAACGTCAGCGGCGGACATCGATGCGATTTCTTCAGGCGTCCCCGTGAACGGACTCCGATACGGATCCGGGTTCATCGCGTGATGCACGTTGCCATCGCCGCCCACTGGGTACTTCCAGGTGCTGTGCGACGTAAGCCCGATCGCGCCGGGGCTTCCGCCGTGATACGCATTGCGCAGCGCGATAACGTCGCGGTTGCCCGTGTACAGCCGAGCCATCTGGATGGCGAGATCGTTCGCTTCGCTGCCGCTGTTCGTGAAATAGGTGACGTCGAGGCCCGGTGGCATTTTCGACGCCAGCTTTTTCGCGAGCATCGGAAAGTTTGGATGCATGTAGATCGTTGTCGCGTGCTGCAGCGTGCCGACTTGCTGCGTCACGCGCTCGACGAACTTCGGATGACAGTGGCCCACGGACACCGTCACGATTCCGGCGAGCAAATCGAGATAGCGCCGTCCCGTCTCGTCGTAGAGGTACTGCATGTGTCCCTCGACGATGAGGAGCGGCTCCTTGTAGATCATGTACACGGCGGGATTCGTGTACTGCTTCCGCATCGCGAGAACTTCATCGCGCGGCGGGCCGTCGTACGGGCGCGGCTGATGATCAGTTGGAGGTAGCTCGAGCTGCGGAGCAATAGTGGTCATCGGAAGTCTCGTGGTCGGGGTGCGACGTGGCTAGCAGCGCCACGGCATATAGGCAGATTCACCGCAGAGGGACGCAGAGGAGCAGAGGACGCAGAGGGATACGTAAGGTTTCGGTCAAGGAGGCTCGCCTTATAATTTCCAATTGCACGCGTTCCTTTGCGTCCTCTGCGGCTTGTTCCTCTGCGTCACTCAGCGGTTAAAAACGTGAGGCACCAGCCCTTCATCCGCGCCTCAGGAGGCGACCGCCTCTATGTGCTCCGGGGCAGCGTAGCCTTCCACTGGCTCATACCCACCCTGGTAACCCTCACCTTCGGGCCGGCGAATCTGCGACTGCAAAACGACGCGATCGCGCCGGATGCCGCGGAAATCCTCGACGGTCTTCCAACCCTTGTCGGCATTTTTCTCGATGAACGCATCGAGTCCGCTATTGAGCCGCTTGATGATGTTCGGGCCAATCGCGCTGTCGAGCATGGCGGACGTGCAGACCTGAACCGTGCCCGCTCCGAGAAGGAAATAGGAGAGCGCTTGCGCGAAGTCGGATACGCCGCCGATTCCGGAGAACTCCTTATCCGGAAACGCCTGCGTCATCTTCGCCATGTTCGCGAGCGCCATGGGAAGTATGGCCGGCCCGCCCAAACCGCCGCTCGACACCAGGCCGTCCACGTTGATCTCGAACTCCAGCGTCTCCGGATCGATGAGCGGCAGCGACGGAAATGTGTTGGACGATACCATCGCATCTGCACCACCGCGGAAGCACGCCGCCGCTTCGACAACCATGTCGCGCGTGGCAGGCGTGAGCTTCGTCCACACGGGAACCGTCGACACTTCCTTGACCGCCTCCGTGACGACGGAGCACAGTCCTTCATCCTTGCCGATGTTGGAGCCCATGTCTTTCCTGTCCATATGCGGACACGAAAAGTTGCACTCGATTCCGTCGGCGCCGTTCTCCTGCACCGCCTGCGCGAGCTTTTGCCAGTTGCGAAGCTCCTTGTCGTTGCCCGAGCCGGCCATTATCGACGCGATGAGGACTTTCGTCGGATGCGCCGCCTTGATGCGCTGCAACCGCGGAATCCACCAGTCGATCGTCTTATCCGAGATGAGCTCCCAGTTCCATGAGGAGTGGAGCGCGGCACCAGGACGTTTCTTCATCGAGACGTACGAGTCATCTGCGCTGGTACGCATGAACTTCGCCTTCGCACCGACGACGTTCGTCACTGGGTGCATGCCGATGGTCTTCGTGACAACGCCGCCCCA
>JBDTXZ010000279.1:0-5641 GCA_040005935.1 bacterium
GCCGTACGCAACACGGCTCTGCGCAAACTCACATGACAGGTCCAGCAACAGCAACGGCAACTATCGCGGCTTTCGCGGAAACGCGCGGACAGGCACGCTCGGACTCGCGGAATACGGGCTACGCTCGGCCAGCGTGCAGTGCCGTGCCAACGGACGGCCGCCCCTCCCACACCGGCGCCGCAATGGCGTTTGCAATGCGCTCAGCATCGCGCGCCACACCGTGGACCATCGCTGACGACATCGCGTAGAGAAAATGCTGGCCGACAAACGAGATCCCCGGCTCGCTCGGAATCAGGCCGCGCTCGTGCTTCGGTTCGCCCCTGTCATCCAGGAGGGGTAAGTCCACCCAGTCGAGACCCGGCTCGAACCCCGTGCACCAGATCACATTCGTCACGTCGAGAACGCGCCCGTCATCGAGCCGCGGCTTGCCACTGCTCACGCCCGTCGTTCGTCCCACACGCTGGACTCCAGCCGCGATCAGGTCCTGTGGCTTTTGGCGGATGAGCGGAGCACCATGCGAGATCATGCTCGGCCGTACCTTACGCCCCATCGGCGTGTCGACGGTCAACACGCGATGAAAGACGAAGCGGAAGAGAACGGGAAGAATCACGTGCCGCGCTAATGCACTGGTCGGACGGAACGGCACGTGGCCGACATCCGGACCGGATAGCCACACCTGATGACCGCCGCGTGCGCACTCGAGCGCGATCTCTGCGCCAGAGTTCCCGGCCCCGACGATAAGCACACCGCCCTTGCAGAGTTGACCAGGGTTCCGGTAGTCGCGCGAGTGAATCTGCACGACATTCGCCGCGAGCTCGGTCGCAAACGCCGGAATTCTCGGCTCTTGATAGTTCGACATCGCGATCACAACGTGCGTGGCTGCAATCAGCGTATCGTCCGCCGAAATCATGAAGTGATCCGCCTCCTTCCACACTCGGTCGACGCGTACGCCCGTACGCACCGGCAGCTTGAAGTGCGCAGCGTACGACTCGAGATAGTCCGCCATCTCGTCCTTCGTGGGAAATGAGAATCGCGGCCCGGGAAATGGCATGCCCGCCAGTCCATCGAAGCGCGCAGGCGTAAACAGGCGGAGCGAATCCCACCTGTTGCGCCATACGTCGCCGACACGTGCTCCCGCATCCAGGATCACGAATGGAATCTTGCGTTTCGCAAGAAAGTACCCGACTGACAGACCTGCTTGTCCGCCGCCGATGATTACGGTATGGACCCGCTCCGGTTCGCGTGTCTCCAACATTGCTCCTCCCTCCTGATGCCGTTCGTTCGACTGATGGTCGACGAGGAGATTAGAGCGATTCCGCGCACACCGCGTCGGACGAACAGACCATCTTTTCGCGCGACGGCGTATGGGTAATTCTATGTACGCTGCGCCAACAGCTCGTGCTCATACGCGTAGGCGGTAGCCGCCGCGCGACTCGTGAGGCTCAGCTTGCTGAAGATGTTGCTCACATGTCGCGCGACGGTTTTCTCACTGATGCCGAGCGCTTCGGCGATGGCGCGATTCGTTTTCCCGGTGGCGACGAGGCGAAGTACCTCGACCTCCCGCGACGTGAGCCCACTCGCCGAGCCGTGCGACACCGAGTGTGATTGCGACGCCGCGAGCGTATCGACCCAGGCGACATCAGGTATCGCACCGAGTGCCTCAAGCTGATCGCGCGCGGCGTCGAGCTCGAGTGCGCCAGAGTCTGCGTCGCCAAGGGCGCGACACGCGAGCCCGATGAGCGCGCGCGTGCGTGCAGCATTGTAGCGGGCGTCGAGCCCGGCCCACAGTGACGATGCGCGCCGCAACGCGACCAGCGCAGCACGTGCGTTGCCCCCGGCAAGCAGCACTGCGCCGTGCGCATACGCCGTGAGGGCGCGAAGGAATTCCGACCCGTCGTTCGTCGCCATCTGCAGGAGCTCATCCGCGGCCGAGCGCGCGCCGGAGATATCGTTCGCCGCGAGCGCGATCTCGACGAAGGCGGGAAGGATCAGCGATCTCCGGCGGCGCAACGCAGGCTCATCCATCGCCCGGGCAATCATACTCCGCGCTGCTTCAAGCTGTCCTTGGGCGAGTCGCAACAGCGAGAAGCCGGGCTGCGGATCGTATCGCGCCTGATTTGCGTGTCGATACGAGTCTTCGGCGAGCGCGAACTCTCCGCGCAGGCGATGCAGCTCACCAACCTGATAGAACGCTGGACCAATGGCGCGATGCGGAGGCGGCGCCGACAAGCATTCCAGGGCGCGCGCCGCTTCCGCTGTTGCACTTGGCCATGCTCCTAACAGCTGCAGGATTTCCGCGCGATGGACCAGGCACTCGCCGCGATAAGCAAGGTCGGGCTGGCGGTCGCACAACTCAGTGAGTGCTGCGGTCCATTCTTGTGCACGCCGGATGTCGAGCATCTCGTGGCACGCCGAGATGACGCTGCAATACACGTCGCCCACCAGCATTGGCGATACGTCGCCCGCGGTGATCGCCGCCATCACTTCATCCAACAACGCTGCGCCGGCACTCACGCGTCCCAGAGAAATGAGCGCGCGGCCATGTCCGTGCCGGGCGAGCGCGATGAGGTCGGTGTCGCCGAAGCGCTGACCGACGCTGACGGCCTCGGCAAAGTGATCGCTCGCGGATTCGCCGTCGCCTTCCATGGCGCAGCGCAGCGCGTTCCCGACGAGCAGATACCCGCGCTCCACGCAATCGTGCTGGCCTTCGTCGAGCATGCGCGTGGCGCGAGCGATCCAGCCGCCACCTTGCGCGCGCCCGCCCCTGAGAATGAGTGGAAGCGCCAACCAGAATGCGCAGCGCGCCGCTCGCGGAACATCGCCGGCCTCGAGGAAGCCCTGGTGCGCACGCGCCCAGATTGCGCCAACGCTCGCATCTTCGCCGATCAGATGCGCCGCCGCCGCGAGGCGCTCGAGGTCATCGGGCTCGAGTGGCCGCTCGGCGTCGGCAACACTGAGTTGCGCGTACGCCGCGCGCCACTGGCGGCTCTCGAACGCTGCGCGGCCCCTCTCGAGCGCGTCACCGGTGGTCAACGGGTTCTCTCGGTCGGTCATACGTGCATGGAACCTATCACGTTCGATCGTCCGCGTGCGACGCAGATCATCAGTCGCCGCCAGGTCCCCGCACGTCGTAGCGAAGTTCCACCATGCCGTTCTTGTACGCCGTGCACTCCGCCAAATGGAGCGCGATGTCTCCATCGCGCGGCGCAAAGAATGGGATCCCGTCACCAATCAGAACGGGCAGAATCGAATAGCGCACTTCGTCGGCGAGCCCGAGACGAAGGCATTCTGCGGAGACCATTCCGCCTCCGGCAAACCAGATGCTGCGGAACGAGGGCCGAAGCCGCTCATTCACGAACATCGCGAGATCGCCTGAGTGGAACTCGACCGTTTGGCGCGTCCGTGGTAGATCGCGACTCGTGAGGACGAAGGTGGGTTTGTCGCCGTACACCCACCCGAACCCCTTCGCCTCAAAACGAAGCGCGGTCTCGTACGTTCGCGATCCCATCACGTAGCAGTCGATCGTCTTGAGGAACGCCTCGACGAATCCAGGCTCCATGGTGGCTCCGCCTGAGAATTCGTCTGACGTTTCCATCCAGTCGACGCGTCCGTCTTTTCGTGCGATGAAGCCGTCCAGACTCGCCGCCATGTGAATCGTTACGTGAGAATCAGGGTGTGTCATCGTCTTGTTCACGTGGTGTATGCGGTCCAGCAGGAAACATTTTTAGGGCAGGTTCAGCCGGTGAGCGCAACTCCGCCATCCTGTCATCCCGCACTCGCGAAGCGAGTGTCGGGAGCTACCATCGCCGTGTTGTGAGCCGGCCCCGCGCGACGTATCGAGGATCCCGACACGAGCGGTCGCTCGTGCGGGATGACAGGATGAGTGCGTTCACCGGTTTGAACTCACCCGCCCTTCGCTGTGCTCCTGACGAAATACGGCGCAGCGCAATGTTGTCGCGCTACAGTGCGCGAAACGCGCTCACGTCGTACACGGGCGAGTCTGTTGCTGGATCCCCGATGACAATGTGCACTGGATAGCCGAGTCTTGGATCAAACTGGACACTCACCGGCTGTGTCCCGTTGCGCGCCGCCTCGTCAAGCAGCGAGAACAGGCCGCTCACCGTGGGAAACGCATCTGCGTATGCGTTCGCCACCGTCGCGCCCGATTGCACGTAGTGCCGCCATTCAACGATGCCATTGCGTACCACGACCGTCACCGGGCCACTCATTTCCGGCAGACATTCACAGGTGCGCAGGATGGTGATTTCGTACGCCGCAGGCGCGAGTGATGTCCATAGAGCGCGCGCGGCAACCAGATCGAGTTGAGGCTCCGTTGCGGATCGGCATGCTCCGCCGCCGAGCACGAACACGAGCGCCAGAGAGGCGATGCGAGACGTCAGGGAGTGACCGGGCATGGGCGCATTCTTTAGCGTTTGGGAAACAAGTCGGCGCGTCATCGTATGAACGAACCTGCGCAGCGAAGGGATCGTCACTCAGGACATCGGATCCGCATTCGCACGCTGATCGCTCGCTGCTCGAATTCATTGCTTTCCCATCCCCCCGAACCGATGGACGGCGCAGCGAGCAGGCAGATTGCCCCCAAGCTCAATGCTGTTCAGTTAAGGTGCGAATAGATGTCATCCCGCAGGAGCGAAGCGAGTGTCGGGATCTACTGTCCTGGCTCTGTGGCGTTCGTTGCGCGTGGACAGAAGATCCCGACACGCGCGCGCTGCGCTCGCGCCTGCGGGATGACATCCATTCGCACCCTAGCTCGCCTCTGAGGCTGTCGACGAGTTGGTTGGCCCAGTGATCATAGATGCCCTCTCCCCCGCCCTGAACAAACAGCACGTGTCTCATATCTTGAAGATCACGCGCCCAGAAGAAAAGCACGAATCGCTCGCGTCACCTCGACGGGCTTTGCTTCAAAAATGTAGTGATGACCCGGCAATTCGAGTGTCCGCGAGCCCGGCACCGTGCGGTGAAAGCGCTCACACTCTGCGTGTTGAAATGGCCGACGTTCGGCATCGACATACCGCTGCGCAGCTGCGTAGGCCGTGTCGCTGGGAGAAAGCCAGGGAAACTCAGACGACACCTCGGCCAATGCACAGATGGCGAGCGATGGTACGGTGAGTTGTGACCATGCGTCCGGCGAACGTTTCGCATCATCGACAATCGACTTGAGGACAGGCGCACGGGCATCCTCTTCAACACTCCTGCCGCGGTACTCAGCCTCCAGTGCCGGCGTCCACATGCCGAAGAAGTTACGATGCAACCACGCAATCACATCGTCCTGCGTCTTCAACCCAACAGCAGCCGGGCGCTGGACTGGACGACGCGCCGCAATGCTGTCAGACGCCGTCAGACCGAACGCCGCATCGAGGTAGATCAACCGTTCGACACGCGTCGGGTGTCGCATGGCCACACGAGTCATGATCCAACCGCCAAATGAATGGCCGGCAAAGGATGCTCGCGCGATTCCAAGGCTGTCGAGTGCGGCCACCACGGCGTCAGCCGCCGCATCGAGTGAGTAATCACTGGTGGGCGCGTCAGACTCACCGAATCCCGGCAGGCTGAGCGCGACAACCCGAAGGCTGTCGGTCAGCCGAGGCGCGAGGTCATCGAAGACATGCGCATTGGAATT
>JBDTXZ010000280.1:0-5634 GCA_040005935.1 bacterium
GGCGCGCAGTCAATACTATCCGCAGCTCAACTCGAGCCTCGCGTACGCGCGCACGTTGCGTTCGCAATTTTCCGCGTTGGCCAGCGGTTCATCCGACAGCACGTCGTCGTCTGCACCGAAACCGCAGTCGGTGTGTGCCCCACAAATTGCCGCGAATGCAACTCCCGCGGAACGCGCTGCGGCGCTGGGACAAGCGTCCACCTGCGCTGCCGCGCAGGGCATCGATTTCTCCAAGGTCGGCTTTGGCGCGCGTAACGCATACACACTCGGGCTATCGGTTTCGCAGAGCGTGTTTTCGGGCGGCCGCACGGCCGGACAGACAGCCGCTGCCGACGCACAGCAGCGGTCGGCGCAAATCGATCTTGGCTCGCAGCGGGCGCAACTCGCGCTCGATGTAACGCAAGCCTACTTCGACGCAGTGCTCGCGGACCGGCTGGTCACCATCGCCGACACGTCGCTCGCGCAGACAGAAGAACTGCTCCGCCAAACGCGCATCGCGCGACAGGTTGGCAATCAGAGCGAGTTCGAGCTGCTTCGAGCCACCGTGTCGCGCGACAACCAGCGTCCCGTGCTCATTACTCGACGCGGCGATCGCGATGTCGCATACCTGCGTCTCAAGCAGTTGCTCAATCTTCCGCTCGACGCTCCGCTCCAGCTCACCACGCCCATCGATGAGCCAGCGGCGATTACGAGCATCATCGCGGCGAGCACCACAACGGGTGCAGACGCGTTGGGCGCGGCGTCGAACGATACGTCCACCGATCGGCGCGCACCCGTGCGCGAGAGCGCGGAGGCCGTGCGCGCGCAGGAAGGAAACTTGAAGTCGGCACGGGCCGACCTTCTCCCGGCGTTCTCGCTCACCTCCGCCTACCAGCGCCTGTTCTTCCCGAACAATTTCTTACCGTCGCTCAACCAGTACAGCGAAAACTGGACGGTTGGTGGGTCGATCGCCTTCTCCCTGTTCAGCGGCGGCCGAATCGCTGGCCAGGTCGAAGTCGCGCAGGCCAATCTCGACGAAGCACGCGCTCGGCTCCAGCAATCGCGCGAGCTTGCGTCGCTCGACACCCGTGTCGCGCAAAACCAGCTCAACGCCGCTGAGGCGTCGTTCGACGCGAGCCGCGGTACGGCGCAGCAGGCGCAGCGCGCCTACAGCATCGACCAGCTTCGATATAAGGAGGGCTTGTCGACGCAGACAGACCTGACGCAATCGCGTCTGCTCCTCGAGCAGGCGGTGGCGAATCAAGCGCAGTCCGCACGCGACCTCGCGGTTGCGCGCGCACGTATTGCACTCATTCGCGACCTGCCCATCAATACCAACGCGTTAGGCGCCGCGGCACAGCGCTCGGCAGCACAGCAACAACAACAGCCGCAACAACAACCACAGCAGCAGCGGACACAATCTGCCGCCGGCTCGACTGGCGCGGCACAAATCGGGAGCCCCACGCCATGACGGAACACCGCATTCTCGCGCCACGCACACTGGTGCTGCTGACTTTAGCCGCAAGCGTGTTGTCTGCAACCGCATGCAAGAAAACGGACGACGCGAGCGCCGCGACTGCCAAGGTCGAGACGATGCTTGTCGGTCCGGAAAACGTCACCGTCGTAAAGGCGGAGCAGATCAGGACCGGTCCGGCCATTTCCGGTTCGCTGATACCGGAGCGCCAGGCGACCATCCGCTCCGAGATGTCGGGCGCGGTGTTGCAGACGTATGCCGAGGCGGGCCAGCACGTGCGCGCTGGCCAGGCGCTTGCGCAGATCGACGTATCGGTCGTGCGCGATCAGGCGCTGTCCGCCAAGTCTGCCGTGACCACGGCGGAGAGCAGCTACGAAATCGCGAAGCGCGATCTCTCGCGCAATGAGACGCTCGAGAAGGCAGGTGCCATCGCGGAGCGTGAGGTCGAGCGCGCGCGCAATGGCATGCTCGCCGCGCAGGCGCAGCTGTCGAATGCGCGCGCACAGCTTGCGAACGTGCAAAAGGTTCTCGACAAGGCCAGCGTGCAGTCGCCATTCACGGGCATCGTCGCGCAGCGGCAGGTCAACGCTGGTGATGTCGTGTCGCCAGGCAACGCGTTGTTCACCGTGATGGATCCGGCGAGTATGCAGCTCGAGGCGTCGGTGCCGGCGGATCAGCTGTCGCAGGTGCGCATCGGTATGCCCGTGGACTTCAAGGTCACCGGATATCCCACGCGTTCTTTTGTTGGCCGCATCACGCGCGTGAATCCGGTTGCAGATCCGACGACGCGGCAAGTGAAGGTCACCGTCGCGCTTCCGAATGCCGGCAACACGTTGGTGGGCGGCCTGTTCGCGGAAGGACGGGTGGCGACGGAATCCAAGACGGCGCCGATGGTCCAGGCGAGTGCAGTGGATGAGCGCAGTCTGCGGCCGACCGTTGTCCGTTTGCGCGGCGGCAAGATTGAAAAAGTGGAAGTCGCACTCGGCATTCGCGATGCAGCAGCGGAAACCGTGGAAATTCTTTCGGGCCTCGCGCCCGGCGACACGGTGTTGCTTGGTGCGGCGCGCGGCATTTCGATTGGCACGCCGGTGAAGGTATCGTCGCCATCTGATGTGAAGAACGCGCCGTCAGGCGTGAAGAAGTAATCGAAAGCAGAAGTTCAAACCCCCCTCTACGGGTTTCTCAATGTTCATCTCAGATTTTGCGATCAAGCGGCCGCTGATCACCGTCGTGGCGATGGTGGCGTTGTCGATTGGCGGCCTGTTCGCGTTGTTCAAGCTCAAGACGGATGAGTTCCCGGACGTCGCGCCACCGGTGGTCGTGGTGGGCATTCCGTACCCCGGCGCGTCTCCCGATGGCGTCGAAAAGGAAATTCTCAACCCAATCGAAGAACAAATCGCGTCGATCAGCGGCGTCAAGCACGTCAACGGCAAGGCGTACGACGGATTCGGACAGATCATCATCGAGTTCGAATTCTCGAAGGACCTGGCCGAGGCGACGCAGGATTTGCGCGACGCGATTTCCGCCAAGCGTTCCGATCTCCCAGCGGAGATGAAGGAGCCGATCATCAAGAAGTTCAACGACACGGATCGTCCAATCGTGTCACTGGCGCTTTCGTCCGTGACGTTGTCGCAGGCGGAGCTCACGCGTCTCGCCGACCCGACGATTACGCGCGAGCTGCGTTCCATTCCGGGAGTCGCAGAAGTAACGATTGCCGGCAAGGTGGAACGCGAGCTCACGGTGGAGCTCGATCCGGCGCGCATGCAAGGGGCCCAGGTGAGCGTTGGTCAGGTCGTGCAGGCGCTCATGGCGCAGAATCTCGCGGCGCCGGTTGGCCGCGTGGTCGGCGAAATGGACGAACGCTCCATTCGGCTCAAGGGTCGCCTGGAAAATCCGCAGGAGTTCACGCAGCTCGTGGTCGCAGACAGGAATGGCGTCATCACGCGACTCGGCGACGTTGCAACGATCCGCGACGGCACGGAAGAGCCGCGGACGCTGGCGTTGTTCGGCAGTGGAGCAGACGATCGCGAGGCCGTGGGTGTCGACATCAAGAAGTCGAAGGGCTTCAGCACGACCGACGTGAGTGACAGGATTCGTGCGCGTGTCGCGTTGATGCAACCAACGCTCGGCAAGGGCACGAAACTCGAGTTGGTGAAAGACACCGGTGTGCGCGTGACGCACGCGGTGCGCAACGTCGAGGAGGCGCTGATCGAGGGTGCCTTCCTGACGGTGCTCGTCGTGTTCCTCTTCCTCAACTCGTGGCGCTCGACCGTCATCACGGGTCTCGCGTTGCCTGTGTCGGTGCTGGCGAGCTTCATCGCGGTGTGGGCGCTCGGCTTCAAGCTCGAGACGATGTCGCTGCTCGGACTTTCGCTGGCGATTGGTATCCTGATCGACGACGCTATCGTGGTGCGCGAGAACATCGTGCGCCACGTGGAGATGGGTAAGGATCATTATCAGGCGTCGATGGAGGGCACCGATGAAATCGGACTCGCGGTGGCTGCGACGACGTTCTCGATTCTCGCGGTGTTCTTCCCGATCGGGTTCATGCCTGGTGTTGGCGGGCAGTGGTTCAAGCCATTCGCATTGACGATTGCGTGCTCGGTGTTCGTGTCGCTGTTCGTGTCCTTCTCGCTCGATCCAATGTTGTCCGCGTACTGGGCCGATCCGCACCTGACTGAGGAGCAGAAGCCCTGGATCACGAAGAAGCTCGACATCTTCAACCACTGGTTCAACCGTCAGGCGGACAACTATCGTGACGTCATCGCCTGGGCGCTCGATCACCGCGCGGCGATGGCGGCGTTGGCGGTTGGGACATTCTTCGCTTCGTTTACGCTCTTCTCTGGCGGACTGTCCGCATTGCTCGTCGCGCTCATCGCGCTGGGCATTCTGGTGTTCGGCCTTACGTCAAAGAAGCTTGGCGGCTTCGCGAAGTTTGGCGTCTCGACGATCGGAGCCGCTGCCTTCGTCGGCGTGATGATGCTCGTGTTCTCGGGCAAGCTTGGCCAGTTCATCACACCGGTCCGTACCGTCGGCGTTGGCTTCTTCCCGGAGGATGACAAGGCGGAGTTCACCATCGCCATTGAAACGCCACCGGGATCGAACCTCGCGTACACGCGGCTCAAGGCGCAGGAGGCGACGCGCATCGCTCGGCGCCACCGCGAAGTGCGGTATACCTACACCACACTTGGCGGCGGTGCCTCAGGCACGGTGGACGAGGGCCAGATCTATGTGCGTCTCATTCCCAAGGATGAGCGCGCGGAAAGCGCCGAGCAGTTTGCGCAGACCCTTCGCGGCGAGATGAAGAACGTTGCCGGTGTGAAGCTCTCGGTGTTCACGAGTGACTTCGGCGGTGGGCGCAAGCAGTTGCAATTCCAGCTTCGCGGTAACGATCTCGTGTCCATCAACACGGCGGCCGAGCAGGTGCTCGACATCGTGCGGAATACGCCGGGTGCGGTCGACATCGGTCTTTCGACGAAAGGGCAGAAGCCGGAACTGAACGTCGACCTCAATCGCGGCATCGCGGGCGCGATGGGCGTTACGGTGGGACAGATCGCGCAGGCACTGCGGCCGGCGTTTGCCGGCATCGATGCAGGCGACTGGCAGGATCCATCTGGTGAGATGCGCAACGTGGAAGTGCGACTCAAGCCCGAATCGCGCCGAAACGCGGAGGATTTGCGTCAGCTTCCGCTCGTCGTGGCGGGGCCGAATGGCGCGCCGACTACAATGCCGCTTGGCCAGTTGGCGACGGTGAAGCAGGGTGTCGGTCCGGCGATCATCGACCATCTCGATCGTGATCTCGTTGTGTCGGTGGAAGCCAACACGTCGGGGCGTGCCACGGGTGACGTGACGAACGACGTCATCGCGAAGGTGTCGAAGCTCACACTGCCACCGGGCATCAAGTTCTCGCTCGGCGGCGATGCGCAGGGGCAGCAGGAAGTGTTCGGCCAGATCTTCACCGCGCTCGGGGTGGCGGTGCTGCTGATGTATCTCATCCTCGTCGTGCAGTTCGGGTCGTTCCTCGATCCGCTGGCGATCTTGATGTCGCTGCCGCTGTCGTTGATCGGTGTGCTGCTCGCGTTGTCGATTACGAAGAACACGATCAACATCATGTCGCTCATTGGCGTGATCTTGCTAATGGGCATCGTGGCGAAGAACGCCATCCTGCTCATCGACTTTGC
>JBDTXZ010000281.1:0-5629 GCA_040005935.1 bacterium
ATCCGGACGACGAACGATTCGTCAACGCGCCAGCAAACGCCGCTGCAATTTGTGCTGGCGCTGCGAGAACACCAGCAATGGCGCCGCCAAGTGTGGATGAAGCAGTGCTGCTCGCCTGGTTCCTCATACTCGCGTCTCCGCTTTTGGCGTTCCGTTGCGCGGCCGGCCACTCGTCTTGATGTCCGCGACGATGACGTGTGCGGTATTCCCCAACGTCCACGGTCCAGAGTACGAGCGACCTTCCCTGGCGGTCGCCGGCACGGCGAGAGTGCACGACAACTCTCGTGATTCGCCGGGTTGCAGCGGACCCGCACCAGAGCGAACCGACACCTGCGCTTCGCCGCCATGGCTCTCGCGCAACTCGTCGAAGAATCGATCGATGCGATGCTCTCCCGGCGCGAGCGGAGCGCGAAGCGTCTTGCCGAGTGCGCGCTCCTGACCCACTGCGTCGTCGAGATCGAACGCGTCCGACTTCGGGACGTCGAACGCGACATTGCCGCCGTTCATCACTGTGAGACCAAACTCCACTGTCGACTTCGCGGCCGTCGTCACCCTGGTTTGCTTCGGCACCACACTAATCCGCAACACCGCATCGACCTTCACCATCACTCGGCGCGGTTCACCATCGATCATACTCTCGCCCGTATAGATCCCAGGTGGCGTGTCAACGGGGAGCCGTAATCGGATCTCGCTCGTTGCAGTACCAATCGGCCGTACGACCGCGCGGTAGACGGTGGATTCGCCCCGCACATTGATCGACATCGGAACGATCGCGCTCCGCGCAACGCTGTATGGAACCATGCCGGTAACGTTGCGCGGCGCGCCAGAGAGCGCGATCTCGTTCACGCGCGCGCTCATCCGTTGGACAGACGAAGGATCGCTCCGACGTCGTTGGCGCGCGGCGGAACCTGTCGCGGCGGCCCGCACCCTTCACACGGATTGGCGACATACGGCTCCGTGATGATCTGCGCCTCGCCGCACAGATGCAGCGCAGCCAACTCGACGCCAAGGAGTGAAAAGCCGAGGCGGAAATTCGCCGGAATGTGCGCGCGCACTGACGGTATCTCGCGGATCCGAATATTCACGTCGGGCAGGCTCGTGACACCGACTGTGTAATTACTCGGAATGCCCGCGAGCGTAACTGGCCCCACAGGACCGATGTCGGTAATCCGCAGATCGGGCAGCGAATTTACATCGACACCAACCACCGGCAAATCGAGGACGCTCACGTCGACTGTGGGAAGGTCAACGACATCGACGCCGGGAAGGCTGAGAACATCGACACTGTAAGACACGTATCCCTCCAAACCGTACGGTTGCTGTGATATATGCCGGTCAGGCCGCGAGCGTCAAGTGCACGTACGTCACGATACAACCGGCATTCATGGGCTCGCTAAGCGCCGCGCCCAACTCATCTAAGCAGGTGTTTATGGTTTCGTCGCCAGTAGCAGCAACCACTTGCGCGTGAAGACACGATCGCGCACAGTTTGGGCGAGGCGCCGAATGCCGCTAACGAGGAGTCGTAGAAATGTCCTCTGCGTTTTGGAACGCCACGATCGTCGACTCTCCGGAGTCCGAACCGTTCGCTGTACTGGGAGATCTTGTCGTCGCGGTGCGGACTCCGAGGTCGCGGGATTTCGTCACAGTCGAAGTCGCCGCCACATCGCGATGCGGGCAATGCCTCACACATCCCACCGGTGTTGTGTTCGCTTCAAGACCCACTCCATTTCTCGCCGACGAATGGCAGGGCGAAGTACACATCGGCAGTGCCGTGAGCTTCGATGTCGAAGGAGGCTCCTACCGACTGACGCTCACCAAGCTGTCCGAGAACCGCGCGGGCCTGCCGTGGGTCAACTGTGATTTCCTGCTCGAGCGCGCGTGACCGCCGCTGATCCTGCGCCCGTTCGCGCCACTCGGCGTCGTCGAGCTGGCGCCTACGACGTCGTCGTCGTTGGCGGTGGGCCAGCTGGCGCCGTCATGGCGTGGGCTCTCGTCACGCGCGGTTTACGCGTGCTCGTGTTGGACCGCGCACGCTTTCCTCGCGAAAAGGTCTGCGGCGACTTCGTCGAGCCGCGCGGACTGCGCTTGTTCCAGACGATGGGATGCCTGCCGAATCTCGAGTCAACCGGGCCGCTCGCCATCACGCACGTCAACCTGTTCCTCAGCGGAAAGAGCGCGTATCGCGAGCACATTCCGTTTTACGCGGGACAGACGGACCTGCCGCAGCACGGCTACATCATTCCGCGCGAGGAACTCGATCAGCAAATACTCTCGGCAGCCGTGAAGGCAGGTGCCGAGCTTCGCGAGGCGTGCCAGGTGTCGGCAGTAGAGCGAGTGGGCGAGAAGATGATCGTCCGCTACAAGGACGGAAATGCCGAAGCGAGCGTCACCGCGCCCATCGTCGTCGGCGCAGATGGAACGCACTCAGTCGTCGCGCGCTCGTTCGATCTGCTGGTGGATGATCCACGCTATATGGCCGTGTCACAACGCGCGTACGTCGAAGGCCTGGACGTCACGACTGGCGAGGCCGCATTCGTCTTCGATCGCGATCTCTTTCCCGGCTACGGCTGGATGTTCCCCATGAAAAACGGGCGCGCGAATGTCGGCGTCGGCATCCTCGCCGAAACGCGCGATCGCTACAAGATCAGCGTACCCAAACTTTTCGCGACGTTTCTCCAGAAATTGCAACGCATTCATCCGGGATGCCGGAACATGCACTTGGCATCCAAACCGATTGGCGGCATCGTAAAGACGTACGGCGGCGGAGGGCGCAAGCATTTTGACGGAGGTATCCTGATTGGAGACGCAGGCTCGTTCGTCGATCCAATGACGGGAGAAGGCATTACGCCAGCAGCCGAATCCGCATTGCTCGGAGCCACCGCCATTGCAGACGCATTGAATCACGGACGAACGGACGCCGCCTCACTCTCTGCGTACGCGCGCACCGCCAAGGCGTACTTCGATCCCGCGATGTGCTATCTCGACTTTGTCGCGTGCGTCATGCGCAACCGCCACTTCGGCGAGTTCTGGCTCGGCGTCGTCGCACGCGGATGTGACATGGCCATGCGCGATCGCGACTTCGCGAAGTCGAGCGGCGCTGCGTTTGGCGGCCTCGATGTGCGGCCGTTGGACATCGTGAGCCGCATGTGGGCAAAGGCCGCGGGACAGTTCGCCGTTGACAGCGGACGCCTCGCGACCGAAGTCGCATCGGGGCGCTTCACGGCGATTCCCGGCATGATGGATCTCGGTCGTTGGTATGGCGGCTGGTGGGGCTCGTTGGCAGAAGACCCAGCATGGCACGGCCAGTGGATGGCCGACGTGATGCGAAAATGGGTGGGGCTCGGCAAGACCGTTCGCCTGCGCGACCCGCGTGCGCAGGGGCCGGCGCACCTGCGCCTCGCACCCACGCGTGCGTCAGGCTGACAGACGCCGCGTGTTCCGCACGAGCTTGATCAGTCCATCGGGAAATGGCGCTACACGCTTTGCCTCTGCCTCCGCCTCGGCTGCTACGCCATCGAGATAACGCTCGGCCAACGGCAACGCCTCTTCCAGCTTGGCCAGAAGCAGTCGAAGTCCTTCCGGCGTGGGATTGCGGAACAACAGCGCTGTCTCCGGATCCCGAATGGCGATCGCCGTCGGCAGCGTGAGTATTCCATCGCGGAGGTCTTCCTCGCCGCCTCCTCCTAACGCGACAGCGCCTTTTACGTCACCAACGTCGTCGCAGCCGTGGTACAGCATGCCGAGCAGGTGCCCGAAGTGCCGGAGCTTCTCGTCTCCTGTGCCGAGACACGCGCACGCTTCGAACATGCTCCCTGTGTCTTCACCAGCGATGATGCGCCAATCTTCCACGCCGAGCGGCTGCCTGCGTAAACGCCACTGCAGGTTCTCGGCCGCAGCCAACCGCTTGAACAATTCCGCGATGCGTTCGGTGTTGAACGGATGGTTCTTGACCAGCTCGAATGAGTCGGCCGTGATGTAGCCCGACGTCATGAGTGCAGGCAGCAGCCCGAATCGGCAATGCATCGTGAGGATGCCACGACGAAAGCGCGAGCGATCGAGAATGTCGTCGACAATGAGCGAGACATTGTGGACCATCTCGACTGCCGCGGCCGCACGAATCGCAGCCTCGCCGACTGGCGAGTCGTTCATCGCGCGCCAACACGCAAACACAGTTACCGGACGGAAGTATTTTGATCGTCCGAGAAACTGCCAGTGAATCAGTGGCTTGATCTCGTTGCTGCTGGCTGAGGCCCAGGCAGAGAGAAACGCCTTGAGCTGTTCGAGCTCACGGTCGAACCCCTCGGCCATGACGAGGCCGGCGGGAACAGCGCTGTCAGTGACAGTTGTCGCCACCGGTCTCCGTCAGTCAGGCTTTTGCGCGACCCGCCCGCTTCGGGCGAGCTCTGCCGCCCGGCGCCTTGGCGCCACCTGTCGCCTTGGAGCGCCGCCGCGTTGCGGTTTTAGCGGTGGAACTCTCCTGGGCAAGCTTGTCCAGCTCTTCGATGAACTTCGTCGCAGTGTGACGCGGGATCTCCGTCATGGAGCGAAGGCTGGCGCGTCCTGCATCGACGAGCTCGAGAATTGAATCCTTCGTGTGGTGCGTGGAGTCGTTGATCGTCGACAGCGTTGTCGTAGCAGACTGGACAAATGCCGACGTCTGCTCGATCCATTCAGTCCAGAAACTGATGCCCGCCTTGAGCGCAGCGAGTTGCACTTCGATTGCGTCGGTGAGCAGTTGGCGTAGATCGTCTTCCCGGGTTTGCGCGGTGTCTGTCATCGGTACTCCTCCGCTCGAATTCTGCGTTGCTCCAAAATAAAGTCATCATCAGGCAAAGTGGGAAGCGCAAACAGATTGTTACGTCTAAGAAAAAGAAAAATGTCCGGAGGCCACACCCTCGGACGTCGATGATGTACTACAGCCCACGCAAGCCATGGAGACACAGCAATGAGCGAGTACGTCTTTCTCTTTCGGAGCGCGGACGAGGACTACCAAGAGGCCATGGGCACGCCCGAGCTCGCGCAAAAGAGCCTGGAGAGATGGCGCGCGTGGATCCATGAGCTCGAAGCAAACGGCAATCTCAAGCATCCAGGACAGCCCCTCGAGCGCACGGGCAAGATCGTCCGCGGCAAGAACAAGATTGTAACCGATGGTCCGTACGCCGAGGCGAAGGATATGGTGCTCGGCTTCATCGTGATCGAGGCGCGCGATATGGACGACGCCGTGGCCCTTGCCAGCGGATGTCCAATCGTGCTTGGCGGTGGAGCCGTGGAGATTCGCCCGGTCATTGACTCACCCATGTGACAACGCAGGCAAGGAGACCCAATGCAGAAGCTGCTCATGTTCAACCAGGTCACGCTGGATGGCTACTTTACAGGCACGAACGACGACCTGAGTTGGGCACACAGCGGACGAAACGAAGACCCGGAATGGAAAGAATTCGTATCAGGGAATGCCAGCTCCGGGGGGACGTTGTTGTTCGGTAGAAAGACGTATGAGATGATGGAGAGCTACTGGCCAACGCCTCAAGCAATGCAGGCAATGCCCGACGTTGCAAAAGGAATGAACAGCATGCGTAAAGTCGTGTTCTCGAGAACGCTGAAGTCGGTGTCGTGGAACAACACGACGCTG
>JBDTXZ010000282.1:0-5622 GCA_040005935.1 bacterium
TTCTGCTTGCGCAGACTCTCTTCGAGCGCGTCTGTTGCCGCCTTGAGCTTGAGGAGAGATCGGACGCGCGCGCCAAGCACAAGACGGTTGTGCGGCTTCGTGAGGAAGTCGTCGCCACCCGCCTCGATGGCCTTAACGCGGTCCGTCGTGTCGTTCAGCGCCGTAACGAAAATGACCGGAATGCGCGCGGTGCGCGGATCGCGCTTGATCCGCCGGCACACCTCGAAGCCGGTGGAGCGGTCGTCGACGCCGAGGTCGCCCGCCGGCATTGACACGTCGAGGATGCAGAGGTCTGGCATCTGCTCAAAGCAAGTCTTTAACGCAGACGGACCGTCGTGCGAGGCAATGGCCCGAAAACCGAGCACATGAAGCTGGTCGAACAACAACTCCACGTTTGCCGGCACATCGTCGGCGACGAGAATGATCGGCGCGTCGGCCGGCGGCGGAACGAGCCCAGTCATCCGATCAAGGGCGCACCGTTACGCCGACACTCAGCGTATACGCGCTCTCCGATAGATTGGGGCCGGCATCGCGCGTCGAGCGAATGCCCGCGATATCGAGGGCCGCACGACCGCGAGAGAAGAACGTTCCCGCGCCAACCGAATAGCTCTTCTCGGACACACTCGTACTGCTGGTGCCGAATGGCAGCGTGCGCCACCGCGCACCAGTGCGCAGCTGGATCGTCCGTTCTCCAAGCCGTGGTCCAAGAATGTCAGCGCCGATGCTCGTATCCCAGTTGTCGGTGATGCGAAGATTCGTCGAGCCCAGGCTCTTCATGCTCGTCCAGCTATCCTTCGCGGTGCGAATTGCAAGCGACGAGCCGCGAATGCCGAGATAGGCAATGCTCCCAGCAATACGATCAGGGACGTGAGCATTGGCAATCGTCGTATCGCCGCGCTTGAGCGACAGCGGGCCTCCGTGGCGATACGAACCGGCAAGGCTCCAGTCTTTCAAGGCGATGACCTCGAAGCCCGCGGTGTACGCATTGCCCGTGTAGCCGACGGTTGCCGTGTCCACCAGCCGCGCGAACCGCGTGCTATCGTCGAACACCTGGGTGTTGCGCACTCGATTGTCGCCGGTAATCGCGTGCGCCGCGGCGCCCAGCTTGAGCCATGGCCGCGGGTTCCATGCGAGTGCAAGCCGGACGTCGCCGATGGCACCGTCGCTCTTGAATGAATTCGTGGTCAGGATCGCGGAATCGCCAACGATTTGCGACCCACGCGACTTCGTCTCGAAACTACGATCGAGCAAATTGGACGCGCTCAAACCGAGCATCAGGTTCGTCGTGATGGGGATCGAGGCCGCGATTAACGGGTAGCGCGCAATGGTCGTTTTCTCTGACGCAGAGCCCACGTGCAGCGTTCGGTACTCCGGCTCGGCCTGGAAGTACAGTGCGGAGCCGCCGAAGGAAAGAATCGCGGCGGGATTTGATGCGGAGAGCGGATCAATTTCACCCGTCGCTCCACCGGCACCGAGGGATCGGGTGCTGAGCAGTCCGGCGGGATAGCCGAAACCGAGGGTACTGACCGTACCCTGCGCGCGTGTGGCGGAGGGCAGCAAAACTGCCGCCGTGGCAAGAAGACGAAGAGACAGAGAACGCATGATCACGGGATCCCGAAGCCGCGTCGCGGCACATAAGTAATGCGAAGACGCGGGCGCTGCGCGACCGGACCTTCCATGGACACAAAGCCCAATTCGCCCGGAATATTGCCCTCGAGTGGCGTTCGCAAAACGATGGAACGGTTCGTATTCGCTACGCCGATCGCGCGCCAGAATCGCAACAGGTTCACCAGTTCGAGACTTCGCGCGCCGCTATCACGAGCGCCGTACCTGACAGAATCGATGCCGTACAGACCGGCCCCGCCAAGGAACGTGGCGGCGGTGAACACGTCTGTAATCGAAGGCGCTGCGAGCACTGGCTGTGTGTACACGCTTATCGAATCTGCCGTCGCCGCAGTGGATCTCCCGGGCAATTGTGTGAGCAACAGCGACGCGCGGATCACCGTGACCGAGTCCAGCACGATGGCGGGGACGTCGAAGCGCAAATACGTGCGCGCGCCCGCAATACCGCCAATGACCAGCCGGTCGTTCGGCGCCAGGGGAAGCCTGCCCTTCACCACCACAGGAAACAGCCTGAATACGGCCTGTTGGTACAGATCTCCAGGCGGGCTGACCGATTGCGGGAAGATGGTGTCGGGTACGACCAGCGTATCCGTTGACGTTCGGAAACGAATGCGCGGTGCGAACGCCGTTCCCATCACGCGAAGCCGCGCAGTTCCCGATCCGCGGACCTGAAGCCCAATGCGTAGCCGCAGCGTGTCCTTGATCTTCGCGAACAATGCTTCGTTGCTCAACTTGAGTCGCACCGTGTCTGTTGCGAAATCAGCGGCCGCGTACGTCTGAGACCCAATCAGCCGGTTTGGCCGAAAGAGCGGCAGGATTGTCGACGTCAGTGTGTCCGTCGCCGTGGTGTCGATGTCGAACGCGTCGATGGTAATCGGCGTGGTCGGACGCAGGGCAAACGTGTCGACGATGAAGATCATTGTCGCGCTGTCGACCTTCCGAATCAGGCTGTCGGACGCGGCGCCGGGAATCTGATACCGCGTGGGCAACGTGTCGTAATGGATGCCGATGCGGACGTCCGCCGTATCGGTCTGGTTGAACATGGTGATGTCGCGACTCTCGCCCGGCCGGGGAAATCCGACGAACGTGGAATCGATGATGACAGCGCCCGTAAGAACCGTGTCGCGCAACAACGCACTTTCGTCCGTGCACAAGGCAGGGCAGCCGAGCGAGCCGGTCACCTGCTCCGTGCATGCAGCGAAAACACCAATGAACAGGAGCCCGCCAAGCGCGCCCCGGATAATCCGATCAGACACTACGTACACTCCGTCCGTCGACGTTTGGACGCACTAGTGGCGACCCAACGACGTGGGGGTAAAGGCCTGGGGAAGAAGGTCCGGCATGGACCACAGTGCTTCCGCGCCATTGCGCGTTACGCTGAGCACCTCGAGCTGCGGTGCAAATTCCATCAATACCTGCCGACAGATACCGCATGGCGGTGTCGGCGAATCCGCCTCCGTACAAATCACGATCGCGACAAAATCACGAACGCCGCGGGCGACTGCTGTCGCGACCGCCGCGCGTTCAGCGCAGATGCCGGCCGGATATGACGCATTCTCGACGTTGCATCCCACCGAAACACTTCCATCCGAACCCAGCAGTGCGGCACCCACACGAAAGCGGGAGTATGGCGCGTATGCATGCTCCATCGCCGCCGCCGCCCTTTCGCGCAGCATGATGCCCTCCCGCGAGCCAAGTGCGAGAACGCTTGACAGTTCCGACGTCACGTGCCGCGCTCCAGCGCCGGCAGAAACGAGATACCCGGTCCGCGGAAGGGAATATTCAGCCAGTCCGCCACGGTCGCTCCGAGATCTGAGAACGTCTCGCGACGTCCGAGCGGCACCGCGCGCACCTGTGGGCCGACCACGAGCAGCGGCACGCACTCACGCGCGTGATCGGTCGAGCCCGTCGTCGGGTCGTTGCCATGGTCGGCGGTCATGAACAGGAGATCGTCCTCACGAAGGGCAGCGCGAATGGCCGGCAATGCGTCGTCGAACTGGCGCAGGGCGCGCTCGAACCCGCCCACATCGTTCCGGTGGCCGTACAGAGTGTCGAAATCTACAAGGTTGGCGAAGAGCAACCCACCCTGAGACCCCGCAAGCCACTCGAGAATGGCCTGAATGCCGTCGGCATTGCTCGCCGTATGCTGAGCGCGCAACCCTCGTCCAGCGAACAGGTCATCCACCTTCCCTACGCCCGCACGATGGACCCCGGCACCAGCAAGCGCGTCAAGCAGGGTTTCGCCGGGCGGCGCGAGAGAGTAGTCGCGCCGGTTCTTCGTCCGTTGAAACGCACCCGTACTCCCGACGAATGGTCGCGCGATCACGCGCGACACATCGTGTGGATGAGCGAGTTGCTTCCGCGCGACCTCGCACGCCGCGTACAACTCCGCGAGCGGAACGACGTCCTCGTTGGCAGCCACCTGAAATACCGAGTCTGCCGACGTATAGACGATCCACTTGCCTGTCCGCCCGTGCTCGTCGCCAAAACGATCGATGATGTCCGTGCCGCTGGCGGCGACGTTGCCGAGTACTCCACGACCGGTCGCGTCGGTGAACGCTTCGATCACGTCGGACGGAAATCCGTTGGGATACGTAGGGAAGGCGCGATCGAGATGCAGCCCAGCAATCTCCCAGTGGCCCGTGGTGCTGTCCTTCCCGGGCGACGCTGGCTGCATGAGCCCCCACGCGCCTTGCGGTGCATCCGTGGGCGCGACTCCCTCGATGGACGCGAGGTTGCCAAGGCCAAGTGCCTGAAGGTTCGGCAACGACAACCCATGCAGCGCGCGAGCAATGTTTCCCAGCGTGTCGCTCCCGACGTCGCCGTAGGCGGCGGCGTCCGGGGCGGCGCCCACACCAACGCCGTCGAGGATCAGGATGATGGCTCGACGCCTCACGAGCCGCCCGCCGGGCGTACGTCCCGATACAGGCGCGGCAGACGTTGCTTCAGCCCGGTGAGGATTTCGTACGGAGAGATGTCGCTCAGCTCCGACAACTCACTGACGGTAACCACGTCGTTCCCATCCTCCCCCAAAAGCGTCACGCGGTCGCCGAGCTCGGCGGTCGTGCCTGTCACGTCGAGCATTGCCATGTCCATGGTAACGCGCCCGACCACCGGTATACGCCGACCGCCAAGCAACGCGATGCCGCAATTGCTCAGCCCGCGGCGATACCCATCGGCATACCCCACTGGCACGGTCGCGATCCGTCGTGGACCCTCGGCCGTCCAGGTCGCGTCGTAGCTGACAGTTTCACCGGCGGCGACGGTTCGAATTTCGACGATGCGTGCGTGAATGCTTGCCACCGGCTCCGGCTGCAGTTCGCCGCCTTCCACCGTGGCGACGCCGTAGAGGAAAATCCCTGGGCGCACAAGCGTCCATGGCGACGGCGCGCGTCGCTGGACGGCCGAGCCGTTCTCGCAGTGGATGATTGCGGGGCGCAGGGGCAGTTGTGTGAGCGCCTCGCCGAACCGCTTCTCCTGCACCTCGCGGCTTCCGTTGTCCAACTCTGCGGAATGAAAGTGCGTGCACACGCCTTCTGGCGCTGCGCGCGTCAGGAGATCGCGATGTTCGGCCACGACGTCCCACGGCATTCCCGCGCGCCACATCCCGGTGTCGATGTGGAGGTGCCACGGGCGACCTGTTCGCGCCCACGACTCGATGACTGCAGCGTCGCCGAGTACGGGGGTAAGATCGAAGCGCCGGAGCGCGTCGATTTCGTCGCGAAGAATGGGGGTGAAAACGAGAATTGGACCCGTGATGCCGCCGCGCCGGAGCTCGTCGCCTTCCGCGACCGACGCGACGCCGAAGCCCCAGGGATTCAACGCGGCGAGGGCGAGGGCGGCCCGCAGCCCGCCGACGCCGTATCCGTCCGCCTTGACCATGGGCAGGAGTGGCACGCCGGCGCGCGCCGCAATGGCGGTCCCATTGCGGCACAACGCGCCCAAGTCGACCTCGACCCAGGCGCGTGTCATCTGACGACGCGAATAGCTATCATGTGG
>JBDTXZ010000283.1:0-5607 GCA_040005935.1 bacterium
GCCGCATGGCCTGTTTCCGGGCTTTCACAACCATTTGATCGAGTGGAAGCCGATCTCCGGCAATCAGCGCGTGATGGACGTCATTGCCGCCAATACACCCGCGGAGTTCGTCTTGCAGTTCGACGTGGGGACCTGCCTCGAGGCAGGACAAGATCCCATCGCGTGGATCAAGGCGAATCCAGGCCGCATCAAGAGTTCGCATCTCAAGGATTGGGCGCCGGGCACCGATGCGCAGGAGAAGGGATTCCGTGTGCTCTTTGCCGAGGGCGTTGGACCATGGAAAGAAATCTTCGTGGCGCTCGAATCCGTGGGTGGCGTCGAGTTCTATCTCATGGAGCAGGAAGGCAGCCGCTACTCGGAGTTCGAAACCGCGCAACGCTGTCTCGACACGTATCGCGCGATGCGTAAGTCCGCATAGTCCACGGATCATGCGATGACCATTCGAATGGACGCGGTTGCCGTTGTGGCAACGCTCGCCACCGCGGCATGCGCCTCGACCGGGACGTCTTCGCCGATAGCTGCGGTGCCCGGTACCGCTCGCGCGGTTGTTACCGCCGGCACGAGGGCGCGCATCGATTCCACGTTGCGGCGCTTCGTCGACGACGGTTTGATCGCCGGAGTTTCGGCGTTGATCGTCGAGAAGGGACAGGAGGTCTACTTCAACGCCTTCGGCTTGGCGGATCGCGAAGCGCATCGTCCCATGGCGCGCGACGCGATCGTGCAGATCTTTTCGATGACCAAGCCGATTACCGGTGTCGCGCTGATGACGCTGTACGAGCATGGCATGTTCCAGCTCGACGACCCTGTGTCGAAGTACGCGCCGGAGTTTGCGAACATGCGCGTATATGCGGGTACGGATGCGGCCGGCGCGCCCATTTTTGAGGCCCCGCATCGCGCGATCACTATTCGCGACCTCACGCGTCACACGGCCGGCTTCGCAACTGGTGGCGACAATCCGGGTGTGGGCCCGCTGCTGCGGGCTGCCGATCCACTCAACCGGTCCAACACGCTCATGCAAATGGCGGAGCGGCTTGGAAAGGTGCCGCTCTGGTTTCATCCGGGTGAGAAGTGGGAGTATGGACCGTCGGTAGACGTGCAGGCGTTTCTGGTCGAGCGGATCTCAGGACAGAAGTTCGACCGCTATGTCGAAGACCACATCCTGACGCCGCTGCGCATGCGCGAGACGCGTTACTTCGTTCCCGTTGGCGATCGCACGCGGTTGGCGGCCATGTACAATCGAAGCGACGACGGCGTGCTCACGCGCGCGCCCGACGCCAATGCCCTCTCGTTCAACACGAGCCACTGGCCGCTGACACCGGGCAGCTACGGCTTTACCTCCACACTCGATGACTACATGCGCTTTGCGCGCATGCTGGTGAACGGCGGCGAGCTGGATGGCGCGCGCATTCTCCGTCCCGAGACGGTACGCCTCATGGCGACGAGCCATTTGTCGGATAGCGTGACGAGTCGTTCGTGGTTGCCGAGCAAGGGGCAGGTCGGGTTTGGGGTCGACTTTGCCGTGCGAGTGAGGCCGCCCGCGAATGCGGCGGAGAACAACGGCGTCGTCGGCGAGTTCTTCTGGGACGGCGCCGCGAGCACTCTATTCTGGGTCGACCCGGTGAACCAGCTCACGGCGGTGTTGTTCGTCCAGCTGATGCCGTTCGACAAGGTTCAACTTCACAAACGCTTTCGCGACGCGGTGTACGGACCATTCATACCATGACAGCAATTCAAAATCGGCCCGGCCGCAGTGAAGCGGTGGACTACTACTTCCTCTACATCGACCAGGTCACTGGCGACGACATCCAATCCGTCCTCGAAAGTCAGTCGACGGAGACGCTGGCTATCCTCGGCGCCATTTCAGAAGAGGATTCACTGCGGCGATACACGCCGGGCAAGTGGAGCATCCGCGAAGTGGTGAGCCACGTCAACGATTGCGAGCGACTGTTCGCCTTTCGCGCGTTCTGGTTCGCTCGTGGTTTGCCTGCGCCGTTACCGAGTTTCGATCAAAACGTATCGACCGGCTCGTGGGACGCTGATGCGCTGTCGCTCAGTACGCACGTCGCCGAGTTTGCGACGCTGCGATCGGCAACATGCACGTTGTTCGCGAATCTTCCCGACGATGCGTGGTCGCGCCATGGCGAGGCGAGCGGCAATCCATTTACCGTGCGTGCGCTCGCGTTCATCGCAGCGGGGCACGTCGCGCACCACCTGCGGCTGCTGCATGAGCTGTACGGCATCTGATGCGTTGGTAACCGACGAGAGACAGCTATGGATGCTCTGTCCATCATCCTGACGGCAATCGGATCATCAGGCGCGATCAGCTACGGCGTTGTTCGTGTGCTGACGAAGCAGCTCATCGAGCACCGGCTCGCGAAAGATCTCGCTGAGCACAAGGGGGCAATTGACGCGCGAGTCGGCGTGCAGCTGGCGGAGCACAAGGCAACGCTCGACGAGCGGATGGAAGCCTCGAAGACTGAACTAGCCGCCAGGCTCGCGACAGCGAAGTCCGAACTCGACGCCTCGCTACGGAAGGACGTCGAGGACTACCTTGGCGAGCAGGCCGCAGAGCGACAATACAGGCTCGATGCACGGAAGCGCCTTTACACAGCAATTGGGCCACTGCGCTTTCAACTCGTCGTGGCGTGCGGCGACCTCGCCGGCCGCGTCGACCGAATTGTGAGCGGCAGGCAGGGCTACGCCACGGCATTGACGGGTTACTTCGGCCGGAGCACTGCGTTCAGGTTGTTGCGACCGTTCGCAGTGGCGGAACTCATCGAACGGCAGATGGCATACGCCGATTTTTCTGCTGACCCATCGACACTCGTCCTCCTGCGCTTCAAGGAAGCTGCCTTTCGTTGCCTGACGAGTAGCACGATTGCGCTCGACCATCCACGAGCGAATTGGAGTGACCAGATCGAACATGTATATCGAGACCGGCTGTCGGTGATTGCGGCGTCGATGATCGTGATCGAGGGCAATGGAAAGTCAGATCGCGTCATGCACTTCGATGAATTCGACGCATTCGCGAGTACGGAGGAAGGGTCGGCGATGCTTGACCCGATCCCGAGTCTCATGGATGGTTTTACGAACGAGGCGAAGCCGATCCTCTGGATTCGGTGCATTGTGCTCGCACAACTCTGCAGCGCGTTCGTTGCACGCGAGGGCACTCAACTGGGCATGGCGGCCGAGCCCTACGATGGAGCGAGACGACTCAGCACGTCGACTGACGCGTTTCTGAGCACCAATATCGTGAGCTATTGTCGCATGCTGCAAGACGTCGTGGACTCGCTCGCGGCGCCAGCGACGCGCGCGCCAAATTAGTGCACGACCCGACGCACCTGACCGACCAACTTCGCTCCCTCGGCGTGCGCCAGGGCGGTGTACTCGTCGTGCACATGTCGTATCGCGCGGTGAGGCCGGTACACCACGGTCCACCTGGCGTTATCGATGCGCTTCGCGCGGCCGTTGGCACCGAAGGCACTATCGTCATGCCGTCGTGGGGAGACGACGACGACGTGCCGTTCAATCCCGCCAAGACCCCGGCCGACGCAAGCCTGGGCGCAGCGGCGGACGTTTTATGGCGACTGTCAGGCGCACATCGGAGCGCGCACCCATTCGCATTTGCCGCGCTCGGCCCGCACGCCGAGTTGATCACGGCAGATCCGTTGCCGACACCGCCGCATCGTCTCGAAAGCCCGATCGGGCGCGCGTACGAGCTCGACGCACAGATACTGCTTCTCGGCGTGGGCCATGACTCGAACACCACAATCCATCTCGGCGAGGTGCTCGCGCGCGTGCCGTATGGAGTGCAAAAGCATTGCACGATCATGGAGGACGGCCGAGCCAAGCGCGTTGACTACGTCGAGAACGATCACTGTTGCGAACGGTTTGCGCTCGCCGACCTCTGGTTGCGCGAGGCAGGCCTTCAGCGCGAAGGGCGTGTGGGGCAGGCGCGTGCGTTGCTCGTAAACTCACGTGATGTCGTGCAGGTCGTGCGTGAACAACTCGAGCGTAACCCGCTCATCTTCCTTCATGGCGCAGAGAGCGCGTGCGCGGAATGTGATGAGGCGCGTCGCAGCACTGTATGATATCCATGGGAATCTCCCGGCACTTGAAGCGGTGCTCGAGGAGATTCGTCATGCGGAGGTCGACCATATCGTTGTCGGCGGCGATGTCCTTCCCGGACCAATGCCGCGCGAGTCGCTGGCGATGCTGCGAGACATCGATATTCCATTGACGTGCATAAGGGGCAATGGTGATCGAGCGGTTCTTGAGGTGATCGACGATGTGGAAAGCGCCGCCGTGCCGGAATTCTTCAAGGCCTCGATGCGCTGGGTGGCAGCGCAGCTCGATGCGCAGGATGCGCGCGAGTTGAGGAGTTGGCCGCAGACAACGCGGATTCAGATGCCGACGCTCGGGGCGGTGTTGTTTTGTCACGCGACGCCACGGAGCGACACGGAGATCTTTACGCGGCTTACCTCGGCTGAAGCGCTCGTGCCGCTATTCGATGGCCTCGGTGTGGACGTCGCCGTGTGCGGTCACACGCATATGCAGTTCGACCGAATGGTGGGCCAAACGCGCCTCGTGAATGCGGGAAGTGTCGGGATGCCGTTTCAAGCGGCGGGTGCGTATTGGTTGCTGCTCGACGCCGACGTTCGGTTGATGCGCACCCACTATGATCTTGCAGGAGCCGCGGCGCAGATTCGTGAGACAGGCTATCCGCTCGCTGAATCGTTCGCGGCGCAGAACGTGTTGCAGCCGCCATCCGAGGAGTCGATGCTAGCCACCTTTGCGAAAGTGCAATTGACATGACGGGCACAGGATGCCAGAACGGCGATGGCCCTTCGGCTGAGTCGCCGAGTGCGGTCCGCGGATCGTGTTGGTAAGTCCCCGGGAACAGTAAGCTGTACTTACCGACATGGGTAATCAGCTGGGTCACGACGTGCACATGAGCCATTCCAATCCGACCAGGGGAAGTCGAGCGCGGTGGTGGTCACGCGGAGCATGGTATCATGTTTTGATGCGTGAAGTGGCGCTGCTGCCGTGGAGCACGGCGTTCGAGCTGCCACGACTCACGCTCGTGGCCAATACATGATGATCCCGACGCCGAGCAGACAGATCGCCGCGCCGAAGGCATCTGGTGCATCGGGGCGAGTTCCGTCCGCCCACCATCCCCACAGAAGCGACAGCACGATGAACACGCCACCGTAGGCCGCATACGTTCGTCCGAACGTCGACGACTGGAACGTCGGGATTATGCCATAGACGACGAGCAGCGCGGCACCAGCGACTCCGACCAATGCGCCCTTGCCGTCACGAAGAGAGCGCCAGACAAGCCAGCCACCGACAATCTCTGCAACGCTGGCGATGGCGAACAGCAGAACCGATCTGGCGATGGGATTCATGACCGTGGGTTTGTTATGTGTGCAGAGGAGGCCCGCTCTAGCGGCGCGCTCGCGTGAGCGGAACAGGCTGGTCGCAGGTGCGCGGAAGTCGTGCGTTCCAGATGGTCGCGATGAGCAGAAGTATGGCGCCAGCGCCTATGAACACCTTGGCGATGATTCCGTGCAACACCACGACACCCAGTGGCAGCGCAATCGATCC
>JBDTXZ010000284.1:0-5606 GCA_040005935.1 bacterium
GGATTTGCCCGCAAGCGTGGAATCGATCAAGCCTTCAGTTGCGTATGGACCGCTCGCGATTCCGTCGCGCCTTGTCGTTCCACACCATGTCGGGGCCGCATGGTACACAACTCCTCGGCGTCCCGATCCATTCGCGCCCCCCGCGCCGCGCAACGCCGTCGAGCAGGATTCGACGCTCAGCCTGTTGGGGGCTGAGGTGCCCTGGCGCGCGGCTCGACGGTTACTAACGGAGAGTGAGCGAGATGCCGCCGCAAAGGAGGCGATGCTCAAGATTCGACTCTCCGGAAGGACTCTCCTCGTGCCTCCCGACAACACAGGGGGGATGATCAGGTCCAGCATTCCGATGCCCGCCTTCGGTGCCGGACCGTCAAGGACCAGGCGCGCACAGGACATGCAATTCACCAAGGAGAATCAAGCGCGTCTCGAGCGGCTGCAGGCTCGCGCTGATTCAATGAGGCGATCGCGGACCGATTCGCTGGCGACGTGCTGCGCACTGCCCTGAGGTTGAAAATGCCCTGAGCGCTGCGCTTCTACGGATCGCCTATGCGATCGCGGCAAACAGGATCCACGCCGCCATCGCGACACCGATGCCCACCTTCACCGCGGCGGCGACGACGCGCCCGATCAACGCGCCCGTCGCAGCCCGCGTCGACGTACCGCCGCTACTGCCACCCGCCAATTCAAACACGAACGCGCCGACGAATGCTCCCGCGAACGCGCCAACCACCGACCCAACGATGGGAATCGGCACTCCAAGAACGGCACCCACCATTCCCCCGATCACCGCACCCCAGCTCGCGCGGCGTGAACCACCGTACTTGCGCGTGTATTTCGCCGACAGCGTAAACTCGATCAATTCACCGATCACGGCGAGAATGGTGACGAGTATGACGGTGAACATCCCAATCGAGTTCGGCACGAGCAGCGAATAGCCAAGCGCGGCGCCGGCAAGAATCCACGTGCCCGGCAAGCCGAACGGAATCATCACGAGACCCAGCGCGAGCACGGCGGCAAGGAGCAGCACATTCATGTCGCGAGCGCCTCCGCGGCGCGGGCAAGGATGTCGGCAACGGAGTCGATCCGTGTGCCGCGCAGCGCAGCGAGCGAATCGGCCGGTTGATGAATGCGCCGCAGCGTTCTCAGCGAGCCATGGCTCACCGTCACGGCGCGCCATCCGCTCGCAGCGAGTGCGGTCGAGTCAGTGAGCAGTCCGAGCGGCATGCGTCTCGTGCGCGAAAAAACGCCAGCCGGTACCGCATCGCGGACCGCCGCGATGACGTCGCGCGGTACTGGTTGGTTGTACATGATCACGAGCGCTCCGTCATCATCCACTCCGTCGCAGTTCAGTGCCACACCCGCCGCATGCGCGCGCGCCCAGGCACGAGCGCCCGCAAGTCCAAGCTCTTCTGCACTTGGGAGTAGTACCCCAAAGGCAACATCAGGGCCCACGCGCGCCGCCGCGGCCAGCACGGCAGCCACCCCAGACGCATTGTCCACGGCACCGTTGGATCGCGAACCGACCACACTTGCCATCACGGGCAATGCGCCAGAAACGCCCGCGACAAGTGCGACCCACCACGGCGTACGCACGTGTCCCCCGACAAGTGTCAGCAATACTGCCACGCATGCGACAACGAGCGCGGCGGCGAGCACCATGACGCCCGCCATTCGCACCGCCGATGGCACCGGTTGCGATTTGCTGTCCAAATGCGCCACGAGCCAGACACGCGGCTGCTGGTCGCCGCGCGTTGCCGCGAGGTTCACTCCCTCGCTGCGCAACCAGGGCGCCGAGAGCACGCCGTCCGCAAGCATCCATCGCGCAAACACCGCGGTCGCCGCAATGCCTATGGCGAGCAGCGCAGCGGACATACTCACGTTGCCGCGCAATGCGAACAGGCTCGACGCGACGATCGTCGCACCGAGCAGCGCACCAGCGATCGGCGTCGCATATCGGCCGGGAAACGCCGAATAGCGAAAGGCTTCTTCGCGGACGTCGAAGCCGAGCGTCGTGAGTATCGACGCGGAATACATGCGAGCATCAAGCTCGCCAGCACCCCCTGCGGGCCGCGGCTGATGCGCGAGTGCTCGAAGATGTCGGACGCCTATGCTTTCGCCATCGTCGCGCATTGTCCCATGCCGTCGGTCTTTTGCGTCCGCCCATCGCCAGCACGCACCGCATCACAACCTATGCGGTCGCGCGCGCGCCCTGCTTCAGTTGTTACGACGGTGCCAACTCGGCCGCACGAAGAAGTTCCTCGAGCAGCTCACTCGCAACGTGCGCAAGTGGCCGCAACGGTGGCCTGGGCGCCCCACCCACCAGCCCGATGCGGTCCAGTGCTGCTTTTACGCCGGGCACTCCCATTCCGCCAACGACCTTTGCCGCAAGCGGCGTGAGTGCCACCTGCGCGCGTTTCGCGGCCTCACCATCACCACGCTCGTGCGCACGCCACACATCGAACACCAACTCGGGCGCGAACAGGCTTGCGGCGAGAATTCCGCCGTACGCCCCCATGCGCAGCGCCGCAGCGAAGAAGGGCCCATTGCCCGTAAGAACGCGGAACGTCTCGCTCTGTGATTGCAGGTACTGCGCAAAGAGCGTCGCGTCGCCTGAACTGTCCTTCATGCCGACGACATTCTCATGCAGCGCCAGCCGCGCGACTACCTCCGGCGGCAGCGCAAAGTGCATGTATTTCGGAATCGTGTAGAGCAGCACTGGTACCGGGCTCTCGTCCGCGACTCGCCGGTAGTGATCGAGTAACGCGTCTGGCGTCATCGCGTCGCCATAGTAGTGCGGCGCTACCACGAGCACGCCGTCCGCTCCCCGCTCCGCGGCTGCACGCGTGCGTGCAATGGTGGCACGCGTGGACTCGGAGCCCGTGCCCACGAGCAACGCGTGCCCGCTCGTTATGTCTTGGCGAGCGCGCTCGACGAGTAGGTTGCGCTCCGCCTCGTCGAGCAACGCCGCTTCGCCTGTTGAACCCGTGATGACGATGCCGCACACGCCCGATGCGAGATGCGCGCGCACATTCTGCGCAAATGCATCGCCGTCCACGTCGCCATTCGCGTCGAACGGAGTGACGACCGGCGCAAGCACTCCGCGGAGATTGATCACTGGCCCAAAAAGTCGAAGCCGCCACCAGTCATGCCTTCCATCGCTGGGGTCGACCCCGCAGCCCCCGCGGCGGCCGCGTCCGTGACCACCGGCTGCGAAGCCGTCGTCCTCGCCGTGGACCGGCTGAACATGTTCATCTTCAGCGCGAAGTCGGACGGATTGGTCGCGGCCGCCATCGCCGTTTCAAACGTCACGGTACCGTCTTGCACCAGATCGGAGAGATGCTGGTCGAACGTCTGCATCCCGTACTGATCTCGCCCCTCCTCGATGTAGTCGCGAATCTCGCTGATACGGTTCCCGTCGGCGATCATGTCGCGCACCGCCGGCGTAACGATGAGAATTTCTGCGGCCACGGCGCGCCCATTTCCGTCGGCACGCGGAAGCAATCGCTGCGACACAACGGACGTGAGCGTCTCGCTAAGACGAATGCGAACGACGTTCTGCTCTTCCGGTGGGAACATCGCCATGATACGAAGAATCGTGCTCTGCGCATCCGGCGTGTGCAGTGTGGAAATGAGCAGGTGGCCCGTCTCGGCCGCCTTCATCGCCGTATCGATCGTCTCGGCATCGCGCATCTCGCCGATCATCACGACGTCGGGATCCTGACGCAACGCGGCGCGTAAACCCATCTTGAAGTCCGTGGTGTCCTGTCCTATTTCGCGCTGCGTAATCGCGCTCTGGATGTCGCTGTGGAGAAATTCGATCGGATTTTCGAGGGTGAGAATGTGGCGGTTCTCATGGCGGTTGATGTAGTTCACCATCGCCGCCATCGTACTCGACTTGCCCGACCCAGTCACACCCGTCACCAACACCATGCCGCGCTCGGCCTCGGCCACCCTCGCCAGGGCCGGTGGCAACCGGAGCGTCTCGAACGTTGGGACCTCAAACGGGATGACACGCATCACGATCATGAAGCTCGACCGCTGCTTCATGATGTTCACGCGAAAGCGACCAATGCCCGGCGCCGACCACGAGCAGTCGTAATCCGTGATCTTGTCGATCCGCAGCTTGTCGTCCTCGTTGACCATCAGGTGCAGCGCGATCGTTCGCGTCTGATCCGGCGTCAGCGCCTGCTTCGTGAGCGGCACAAGCTTGCCATGAATGCGCGCGCGAAACACGTCGCCCGCCTTGATGTGGACGTCCGACGCGCCACGATCGACCGCAGCCTTGATGATGCGTTCCATGAATCAGTATCCTGCGTTCTTGTCAACGAGGTTGCGCAGCGGTTCGCCAGCCGCGTAACGGCGCCAATTATCCAGAAAAAGATCGAGTTGGCGAGGCCAGAACCGCCCCGGCGAAACGGGCGATACGTGTGGAACGACGAGCGCCGACCGAAGCTGCCATAGGCGGCTGGTGGTCGCCAGTGGCTCCTCACGAAAGACGTCGAGCGCCGCTCCTCGTAACCGATTCGCCTCGAGAAGATCGGCCAGGGCGTCCTCGTCCAGCATCGCACCGCGCGCCACGTTGACCACAATAGCGTGGCGCGGCAGCATCTCCAGCCGAGCACGCGTCATCAGTTCCGACGTGTCCTGAGTGAGTGGGGCCGCCAGCACCAGTGAATCAGCCCGCGACAGTTCTTCGTCGAGCCTATCCATTCCCGCGACCGCTGCGAATCCCGCAGGGGCGCCGAGCTCGGGACGCCGGCGAATCCCGATGCACGTGGCACCCAGCGCTGACAGGCGTCGCGCAGTCTCACCGCCCAGTCCGCCGGTTCCCACAATCAGGACGCGGGATCCACCCACCTCGCGCATTGGGGAATCCTCAGCCACAAAGAAGTCCTTGCTCCATTCCCCGCGCTGCTGCTGGGCGATGGCGACATCAAGGCCGCGCATGAAATGAAGGATCCCCGCGACGACGAACTCCGCGATCGGCGGCCCGTGTATGCCCGCCGAGTTCGTTAGCATCACATCCGAGTCGGCGATGCCCGACTTGAGTACGTTGCCCACACCGGCGGCCGCCGAGTGAACCCAGCGCAGGCGCTTTGCCGCCTTGAACACGCCGGGTGTGATGCCGAAACCAAAGTACACCTCGGCGTCAGCGACCAGGCGTTTTGCCTCGTCGCTGCCATCCGGTGGGCCATCGCCGTCCGAACTCGTGGGCGCGTGGACGACCGCGATCTCCCAATCCGGAGGCGCATCGCGTTGAAGTCGCTCCAATCCCTCCGGCGTGAGCGCCCAATTGCGCGAGGTGGCTGCGAGGTCGAGTACCAACCGTCGGCGCTCAGTCAACGTGAACCCCATAGACGTAGTCGCGTCCGAGGAGCGAAGCGGTCGCGATTTCAAACTGCCGTGAGGGACCCGAAAGCTTCAGCTCGAAGGTGCGGTCTTCCGGGTGATCGAAAATTCGCTGCTCTTCGACGGTGATGCCGTGCGCGTGAAGTGCCGCACGGATGTCTTCAGCGGACGTCTCCACCCGCGTACGAATTGTCGCACTTGCCATGCGTCGTGCTCGACGCATCCAGTGTTCGAGTTTGCCGAGCCCCGCAAGCACGAAC
>JBDTXZ010000285.1:0-5598 GCA_040005935.1 bacterium
AGTGGTGGCGGTCACCATGACGATGCTTTACTGGCTGTGGCGCATGCGGTCCAAGAAGCCGCTGCGAGGTATTGGTTTCGTCATGGATTCGCCAACATCGCGTGCCGAATCCGCACTGCCTTGGGCGACACACGCGGGTCCATCTGCACTCGGTCGACCTGAGCCACTGTCTTCAGTGTCCCAGCAAGTGTGACGTCAACGCCGCCGCGACGCACAACCACATCGATAGGTGCGCTCGTTCGCCCGTTGAATTGCGCGCGGAAGGCTCTGGCCCAATTCGCGTCGCGTACCGGCGTGCCGCCAATGGAAACGAGATAGTCGCCGACTTGCACGTGCGCGGAATCTGCCGTTCCGCCGGCGGCGATGCTCGTCACGCGCTGACCCGAGCTATCGTTGCTCACCCCTCAGGCTCGCCGCAAACGCGGCGTATCGAAAGCAGTTCACGTGCGACAACGAGGTTGGAGTATCCGGAGCTCACCCGATGGCGATGCCCGTATGTCGTCGCTGTGACAATGCGCGCGAAATAATGGTTGACGCCGAAGTGCAGATCCTTCGACTCGCTACGCTCGCTCAGGATGACAACGGGTTCAAACGTGACCGTAGGTCAGGTTGGCGTCGCGACGCGACGCGCTGCGGGGAGCCGCGGCGCCATGGCCCCATCAACCTGGCGCTTTGCATCCGCGAGACGGCTCACGTCGTCGCCAAGCATACGCGCTGCGTCAATCAACGTGGTAAGCGGCGCGAGATCACCCGCGCCGGCGTGCAGACGCAACAAGTCGAGACGAACCCCTTCGAGCGCCGCGACACTCTCCGCCAGATGCTTCGAGGCCGTGTTGCGTCGCGCGTCGAGCACACGAGCATCGAGGGAGCCCAGTGGGACGAGCGCCGCAAGCTCGTCAATCTCTGCGCGCGCGTCCGCGGCGCGTGCCTCGAGCGCCGCGACAGTCGCTGGTAGCTCAGCCAACTGTTCGCGGTACGCCTTCGGCAACGCAGCAAACAACTCCGATGCTGCTACACCAAGCGCGGCTTCTGTCGCGCGGAACACACCGCCGCCAACGGCGCGCGACCGCTCCGGCGCGCCCAGCCGCCGCGCAATCCATTCTCCCGCTCGACTATTCCAGAGGCGCTCGCGGACTCCCGTCTGCCACCAGCTGCTGAGCTTCTCAGGGATGAACTGGACATCGAGGGCATTGCTCAGCGCCCCGAGCGCCATCGTGCTCAAGACAGGTGTTATAACCCATGCGGCAGCGCCGCGGTTCTCGTGGATCACCCCTTGAAGCACCAGCGCAGCGGTGACGCCGAGCCACGTCCCCGAGGCGACTGTGGCGAGTCGCAGCATGCGATGGGACCCAGGTTCCTCGCCGCCGTGCGCGAGAGCCTCCGACTCGGCCCGCTCCCGCCGCGCGATGTCGAGCGCCGAGCGTAAGTCGGCGAGAGTATGTCCGGCGCGAAATTGCCGATTCGCCTGATTGAGGTGGAAACCGACGATCGGCAGGAGCGGTAGTGACGTGATCGCGAGGAGGACCAGTGGGCCGGCATGATGATTTCCGGTCACATAGGCGTAGATGTTCCCCATGGTGAGGACGCTGAACGCCGCGGACCAACCCAGGTAGGGGACAAGCAGCGGGTTCCGTGCACTGAGCCATGCGCGCAGTGTGGGCGGCAGTGAGGGCCGCGCCTCAGGCGTAGGAGCGAGGGCAGCCGCCATCGCCTCGCCGTCGGGGAATCGTCCGGCTGGGTTGCGATCGAGACACCGGTCGATCGCGCTGGCCAAAGTCGGCGGAAGCCCGGGCGCGGCGCTCTGGACGCCTGGCGGCGCCTCCGTCGCCTGGCGCACGAGCAGTGCGGGCACGCTGGGCGCGTCGAACGGCAGTCGTCCACTGACGGCGAGATACCCAACAACGCCCAGCGCGTAGATGTCGCTGCGACCATCGATGGGTTCATTGGCGGCCTGCTCCGGGCTCATGAAGTGGGCAGTCCCCATGATCTTCCCCGGGTCGGTGACCGGGCCTTCGTGCCCACCACCGTGTGCGATACCAAAGTCCGTGACCAGCGCTCGGCCCGTGCCCGCTTCGAGGAGAATGTTGTCCGGCTTTACATCGCGATGCACGATGCCGCGGCCGTGCGCATACGCCAATGCCCAGGCGACCTCGCGCAGCACGCGCGTGGCTTCGGCTGGGGGAAGCGGCCCGCGCGTGCGGAGTCGCTCGCCGAGCGTCTCGCCTTCGACGTAGGTCATGACGAAGAAAACGAATCCTCCCGCTTCGCCGACGCGGTGGATGGGGACGACGTTGGGATGTGAGAGGCCGGCGGCGGTGCGTGCCTCTCGCACGAAGCGCTCACGCGATTCCGCGGTGCGCGCAAGGTGCGACGGAAGCAGCTTGATGGCGACGTCACGATCGAGTTGGACGTCGCGCGCGAGGTAGACGATTCCCATTCCACCGCGGCCCAACTCACGCTGGAGTGAGTACTCTCCGGCGAGGGCCGCCTGAAAATCGAGGAACTCGCTGGAGGGCTGCGTCATGCCTGTAGTACGAGCGAGGCGAAGGGACGTTTCGGCGCCTTGGCTAAGCTAGCTACATCGCACGACGGCCGCGGATGGTTCTGGGCAACCGCATGGTACGGGCCGTGGCGAGGAGTGGCCTCTTCGCGGCATTATTCCGCGTTCGCCCTTTCGTGGAGCTCCGCTGTGCTACTTACGCCGAACGTCGTGTGTCCCGTTTTGATCGGACGCGCAGCTCCGCTGACAACGGTGGGCCACACGCTCGAACGCGCATTGGACTCACACGGTGGCACGCTGCTCGTCTCCGGCGAAGCGGGCGTTGGCAAGTCGCGCCTCGTGCGCGACATGGTCGAGCGGGCGCGCGCATCGGGGTTCGTCACACTGCAGGGCGCCTGCTTCGAAGCCGAACGCGCACAGCCGTATGGACCGGTCCTCGATCTCGTGCGCGTCCTCTCGATCACCGCGACGCCCGCACTTGCCGCGCACTACTTCGCTCCGGCGGGCGCCGAGCTCGTCACACTCTTCCCCGAGCTGCGCTCGATCTTTCCGGACGTCACGCCGCGCGCAGCCTTCGATCCCGAAGAAGATCGACGCCGGCTCTTTCATTCGCTGACTGAAGCAGTGCACGCCCTCGGACGCGTGCAGCCCCTCCTGATCGTCATCGAAGACGTGCACTGGAGTGACGACGCCACGCTCGACCTCCTTCTCTTCCTCGCGAGGTCAATCGGACCACGACGCGTCGTCCTCGTGCTCACGTTCCGCAGCGACGAAGTCGAAGCGCGACTTGCTCGCCTACTTGCGGACTTCGATCGCGCGCGCAACGCGTCAGAGATTTCACTGCGCCCACTCGACCAGCCTGAAATCGCCGCGATGCTCTGCGCCATCTTCGGCGCCGACTCCGCGTTCGAATCGTCATTCATCGGAAGTCTCCACGCGCTGACCGAAGGCAATCCCTTCTTCGTCGAAGAGGTGTTGAAGGCGCTCGTTGTCGACGGCGACCTTGTTCGCGTCGATAGCGGGTGGCGTGCGCGCCCGCTGGAACACGTGCGCGTGCCACGCACCGCCACCGAGGCAGTGGGACGCCGCCTCGCGGGACTCAGCGAGGCGGCGCGCGAGGTCGCCTCGGTCGCGGCCGTCGCAGGCCGTCGCTTCGACTTCGATCTCCTCCGCGCCCTGACCCCGCACAGCGACGCACAGCTCCTCTCCCTCGTGAAGGAGCTCGTCGGCGCGCAACTCGTCGTCGAGGAGTCGGTCGATCGTTTCGCCTTCCGCCACGCACTCACGCGCGAAACCATTCGCACTCGGCTCCTCGCCCGCGAGCGCGTTGCGCTGCATCGCGCAATTGCCGCCGCACTCGAGCAGCAGCAAGCCGGCACCACGCAGGACGTCGCCGACGCACTCGCATACCACACCTTCGAGGCCGGCGACTGGGAAGCCGCCGGACGCCACGCACTCGCCGCCGCTGCGCGCTCCCTCACACTCGGCGCTACGCGCGAGGCGCTGCGCCAGTTCGAGCACGCCGTCACGGCCACCGAGAAAATGGGACGCCGGGCCGGCGCAGACCTCCTCGTCGCCCGCGGCCGCGCGCACGAGACACTCGGCGCATTTGCCAAGGCCGACAACGACTTCGTCGCCGCGCTCGACGCCGCGCGATCAGAAGGCGAACCACGCGGCGAGTGGGTGGCGCTCCACGCGCTGGGCATGCTGTGGGCGGCGCGCGACTACGAACGCGCAGGCAGCTATCGCCACGAGGCGCTCGACGTCGCGCGCTCCATCGACGATCCCATACTCATCGCACGGAGCCTCAACCGCGTCGGCAACTGGTACGTCAATCGCGAAGATCCGCAGGCAAGCATTCCGTATCACAACGAAGCACTCGCGATGTTCGAGCGAGCAGACGACCGGCGCGGCGTCGCCGAGACCGTCGACCTCCTCGCGATGGCCAGTCACATCGCCGGCGCGCAGGACACAGCCGTTCAGCTGTGGGAACGCGCGCTGCCGCTCTTCAGCGATCTCGACGACCGCCGCGCACAGGCGAATGCACTCTCCGTACTCGTGATCTGTGGTCCGAGTCACCACTCGTCAGCCGGTCCAGGGTGCGTGAGCAGGCATACCGCGGAGCTGCTGAGCAGCGAACGCGCCGTCCGCCTTGCCACCGACATCGGATGGCGCGCCGGTGAAGCATTCTCCCGCTACCTCCTGGCAGACTGTCTCGCCTGGCGCGGCGACTTTACGCGCGCGCTCAGGCACGCGCGCGAGTCGCTCGCGATCGCCGAGGAGATGGAGCACCGGCAGTGGCAATGCGGTGCCCGTCGCTCGCTCGGCGCCATTGCACTCGACCTTCACGCGTTGCCGGAAGCACTGACACACCTCGAGGCGGCGTACGACATCGCACTGCGACTCGGGTCCGCCTTCTGGACGCGCGCGACGGCCGCGCCATTCGCCATCGCACTGGCAAGCGCGGGTCGTATTCAGCGCGCCACTGCAGTGCTTGATGAGGTCGATCGCATCGTGCATGGCTCGGCCACCACAACATCCAGCGGTGACAGATCCCCACGCACACTCGGCGAACGACATCTGGTGATCGCACGCGCCTCGGTCGCGCTCTTCGGAGGCGCTCCGGGCGACGCACTCGCCGCGCTGGCGATCATCGACGAGCAGGAAGCCAACCGCACGCCGCGCGTTGCACTGCTCCGCGCGCAGGCGTTCGCTGCGCTGGAGCGCTGGGACGACGCGACCACTGCGCTCCGCGTGGCCAACGCCGAGGCACGAGCACAGGAAGCGCGGCCACTGATTTGGCGTATCACCGCTGCGGAAGGGGCCGTGAAACTCGCACAGCGACATCGTCTCGAGGCGCGCCGATTGTTCGACGCGGCGCGCTCGGATGCGGCGGAGCTCATAGCCGCGCTCGACGAGCCCGACGCGAAAACCATCTTTCAGTCCTACGTCGACACCGTGGCCCCGCCCCCCGCCGCACGAACGGCGAAGCAGGAGGCAAAGGCCACACACGGCGGACTCACCCGGCGCGAGCGTGACACGGCGGCCCTCGTCGCGCAGGGGAAGTCCAACCGCGCCATCGCGCGCGCCCTGGGAAT
>JBDTXZ010000286.1:0-5587 GCA_040005935.1 bacterium
GAGTGCCTGCGCGATCGGCGCGCCGAGCGCGAGGCGCGAGGCGTAGCTCGCCACGGCTCCGGAAAATTCGGTGTCGGGAATGACCATCGTCGCGAGGCCGATGAGCAACGCCTCCGTGGCGTCCACATCTCTGCCACTCAACAGAATGTCAGAAGCACGCGCGAGCCCGACGTGGCGCGGAAGGAAGTAGCTTACCCCGGCGTCAGGGCTGAGCCCACGGCGCACGTAACCGGCTGTGAGCTTCGCCGACTCCGCAATGAGCCGGATGTCGCACGCGAGGGCGAGACCGAAGCCCGCGCCAGCGGCCGGTCCGTTTATAGCAGCGATCACCGGTTTCTCACAAGCGACGACGCGCTGCACCCACGTGCCCACCCACGCGTACGGATCGAGGCGGTCCGCACGCGTCGCCTGTGGAAGTGCGGGCGGCTCGGCCAGATCGAGACCGGCGCAAAATGCCCGCCCGGCTCCTGTAATGACGACCACCCGCACCGCGTCGTCCGCTCCTGCGTCAGCGAGTGCGTCGCCAACGGAGAACGCCAATGCGTCATTCACGGCGTTTAGGCGCTCGGGGCGATCGAGCGTGATCGTGCGAATTCCCTCGGGCGTCGTGTCGACGACGAGATGTTGGTAGTCGGTCATGTCTAATGATGTCGCACTGGTCCGAGGTTGTCGAGAACAGCGATTGAAGGCCAGCTGCGTATGAACTGGCCTTCAAGCTGACCGCAACCGAGAAATGCTATCGCCTGCCCACTACCTCCTTCTTGGCGATCTCGGCTGCCCGTTCCGCCATGTGAATGAAGTCCGCGCGATAGCCGTCCTCGTCGTGTCCACGTGCGCCGCGCGCGAGATCGAGCATCTGGGACCACGTCAACGTGCCGGCGAGCGACGACTCACGAAGCAGCATTCCGAACCCCGCGACTGCACTCGAGAAGCGCATGGACTCCGACGGAGCACGGCGCTCAGCGCGCACCGGATACGTCGCGAGCACACTGCGGTCTCCGTCCGGCGCCTTGTAACGCATTGCCACGTGCATCAACTCGTCGCTCGATGAGCGCTCGCCGGTAACGCGCTGATAGCGCAGTCCTGCAACGCCTGGAAGGGTGACATCCAACGGCGCACCAGCTGGCACGATCTCGTACAGCGCCGTCACGGTGTGGCCCGCGCCAACATCGCCAGCATCCTTCGCGTCGTTCGAGAAATCTTCGTCGCGCAGCAGCCGGTCCTCGTAGCCAAGCAACCGATATGCCTGGACGCGCTCCGGATTGAACTCGACTTGCAGCTTTACGTCCTTCGCGACCGTCACCAACGTGCCGCCCATTTCCTTGACGAGCATCTTGCGCGCTTCGAGCAAGTCATCGATGTAGCCGTAGTTGCCGTTTCCGGCGCCCGCGAGCTTCTCCATTTTCGAATCCTTGTAGTTGCCCATGCCAAAGCCGAGTATCGTGAGGAACGCGCCTTCGGTGCGACGATGCTCGATGAGACGCACCAACTCACCGTCGCTCGACTGGCCGACATTGAAGTCGCCGTCCGTGCAGAGGATGACGCGGTTGTTGCCGCCGGCGATGAAGCTCTTCTGCGCGACGTCGTACGCGAGGCGAATTCCCGCTCCGCCCGCCGTCGATCCTCCGGCTTCGAGTCCGTCGAGTGCAGCGAGAATCCGCTGCTTGTCCGCGCCCGATGTCGATGGCAGGACGAGGCCCGCATTGCCCGCGTACACGGTGATCGCGACACGATCTTCCTCACGCAGCTCGTTTACCAACAGGCCGAGCGCTTGCTTGACGAGCCCGAGTCGCGTAGGGCCCTGCATCGATCCCGAGACGTCGATGAGGAAGACGAGATTGCTCGGCGGCGCGCGACGCATGTCTACGTCACGCGCGCGCAGCGCAATGCGCACGAGATCGTGTTGTGCGTTCCACGGCGCTGCAGCCACTTCCGTCGTCACGCGCAGTGGCGCGCCGTTCGAGGCCGGCGCCGGATCGTCGTACGGGAAGTAGTTGACCAACTCCTCGATGCGCACTGCATCCTTTGGCGGACGCTGACCTTGCGTGAGGAATCGGCGCACATTGCTGTAGGAAGCGCGGTCCACGTCGACGGAGAACGTCGACATCGGCGCTACGCGCGGCGAGCGAAATGGATTCTCGTCAATGTGGTCGTATGCTTCGGTGTTTCCGCTGTCGGCACGCACGCGGCGCGGCCAGCCCGGATGATTCTGTTGGTCGTAGCCGGCACTCGTCTTCCTCGTCATGCCAACCGCTTGTGGCGCGCCAGCGATCGAGCGCAACTGAGACCGGTGCACCGAGGCTGCGTCTCCCACTGAGGTCACGACGACCTCCTCCAGGTTCGCAGTGGCCGGCGTCAATCGAACATCAGCGCGCACCGTGTCGCCGTTGAGATACACGGCCATCGTCCGCGCCTGAAAGCCGATCATTGCCACTCGCAACGTCACCTGCTCTCGATCCACCGCCCGGCCAACGACCAGCGTATATCGACCATCCGAGGCCGTAAGCGTTTTAAGGTTGCGCGCAGCGATCGACACACTGGCTGCGACGATTGGTTGGCCGCCAGAGTCGGTCACGCGTCCTGTGACGACCACCGTGTCTCGAGAATCGAGATTTCGTGGCTGAGACGCAGGAAAGGTGAGCAAGGCGGCGACGAGCAGCGGCGACGCACCACGCCGGCGCATCAGAAAGCGGGTAAAGCGCATGTGTTCCTCCAGGGTGAGACCACGGTGGGGAGACGTGCGCCGCGTCACCGTTTGCACACGACAGTGAATACCTGTCTGCGCACACCCGACCTTCTTGCCCTATATTTGGGACGAGCCCGCACACCAGCCCATCATGCCTGCCCGCCGCACACCCACCAACGCACGCCAGACCTCTTCGCGGGGGCCACGCGGCGCGCGCCCTGTGGAGGACGACTCGGCGTCAGAGGCCCCGCACGGCTCGCGTCCTGAGCAGGTCTATCAGCGGTTGCGCGACCTGATTGTGCAGGGACTTCTTGCGCCGGGTAGCCGCGTTGTGGAAACGGAAGTCGCCGCCCGACTCGGTGTGAGTCGAACGCCGGTGCGAGAGGCGCTGCAACGGTTGCAGCAAGAAGGGTTCGTCGTGGGCGCTCCGGGTGCGCAACAGGCACGGCTCACCGTTGCGCCACTCACTCGCGCCGATGTGCACGAGCTATTGAACATCGTCGGTGAACTGGAGGGGCTCGGTGCGCGTTGGGCGGCCGGTCTTGCGGTTGCTGAGCGGCGCGCGCTCACCAAGGAGATGAAGGCGCTCAACGCAGATTTCTTCCGCACGGGACGCGCGACACCGATCGATCACGGCCGGCTGTATGAAGCGGACGAACGCCTGCATCGCAAGATCGTGGAAGCGTGCGCCGGCCCGCGCCTCATCGCCCTGCACGACAGCGTGAAGCCGCAGGCGGAGCGCTACATCCGCATGTACATCAGCATGCTGACGAGCGACATCAAGGCGTCCGTCGCTGAGCACGATGCCATCATCGACGCAATCGATTCAGGCGAAGCTGACGCCGCGCAGATCGCGGTGCAGGCCAACTGGCGCCACGCCGCGGACCGCATCGCCAAGGTGATCGAGGTCGCGGGCGAACGAGGAAGCTGGTAGCGATTCACTCGCTGCCGGTTATTTCACGGCGTCGAGTCCCTTCTTTGCGTCTTCGAGTTTCGGATTGAGGCTGAGCGCCATTTCGTATTCCGCGCGCGCGAGCTCTTTCCGTCCCGTCTTTTCGTAGATGTTGCCCAGGCGAAGATGACCGACCGCGCGTGAGTTGGTGCTCGCGTCGTGTGGCGGACTCGCGATCCAGCGTTTCGCTGCCTCCTCACCACGCGGGAGCTGCTCGCCGCTGAGATACGCGACTCGCGCGATGGCCAGCGGGACGTTCGGCTCCGTGGGAATGCGGGTCGCGACTCGATCGAGCGTGGCAAACGCATCGCTCCAGCGCTTCTCACGGGCATAGAGATTGACCAAACCGTTGTACCCCACCGCGCTGTCCGGCGCCGCAGCCACTGCGCGCTGATACGCGGCCTCGGCGTCGTGCGTGTTCTTTTCGTGATCGGCAAGCATGCCGTATGCGAGCGCGCCACGCAGCTTGTTTCGTTTGTCAATCTCCGCGGCCTGCTCTCTCGCCTTCTCCATGCTGCCGCCAAGAAATCCTGGCGCGAGCATGTAGTACTGGAGCACGCCGGAGCGCGCGTCGATGCTATTGGGGTCGAGCTCGACGGCGCGGTCGAACTCGTGCTTCGTGCGCTTGGCGAGAAAGGGCAACTTGAACTTGTTCGCGCGCTGTGCGGCGCTGCCCAGTGCGTTGCCAAGCCACAAGTGACAATCGGCGAACCGGTCGTCGATCGCTGCGCAGCGCTCGAATTGTCTGATGCCTTCCTCGTTGTCGCCTTGCGCAAGCGCGATGCGTCCGAGGTAGAGCACTGGTGTGGCGTCGGTCGGAGTCGCCTTCGCAAGGGCCATGTAGTCCTGCTTGGCGACGTCCCAGTTGCGCGCGTCAAACTGTTGCTTGGCATGCGTGAGTGTCGCGCTGCCCTGCGCCATCAAGCCGGGTGCGGCGATGGCCATGCATGCTGCGGCAAGCAAAATCGGGCGCATATGGAGCTCGCTGGTAAGATGGCGATTGTACGAGCCCAACGGCGTATAGTTCCATGAACGGACGACGTGGCCCTTTACCGTGACGGCTTCACGCCCTCGAGCTCTTCGCGCAGCTTGATGAACGACTCATACCGCGCCTTGCTCACGTCGCCGCGCGCCACTGCGTCGCGCACCGCGCATCCCGGCTCGACGCTGTGGCGGCAGTCCGCAAAGCGGCATCCGTCGAGGAAGGGACGCAACTCCGGAAAGCACTGATCCAGTTCGGTGGGCGAGAGTGCCCACATACCGACTTCACGCAATCCAGGTGTATCGGCCACGTAGCCGCCATCGGAGCCAGGCAATGGGTGCAGAAATCCACCGACGGTCGTGTGGCGACCCTTGTTCACCGATTCGCTGATTTCGCCGACGCGGAGGTTGAGACCGAGAAACATCGCATTGAGTAGCGACGACTTCCCGACGCCCGACGGCCCAGTGAGCACACTGACCACACCGGCCAGCGCATCGTGCAACAGCTCGAGACCTTCGCGTTGCTTTACGCTCGTATAGTGGATCGTGTAGCCGGCGCGCTCGTAGTCCATCCATCGCTCGCGTGCTTCTCCAGCGCCACCAACAAGTTCGACCTTGTTGATCACAATGCGCGCTGCAAGGTCATTCGCCTCGGCGATGACGAGAAATCGATCGAGCATGCGCGGATGCGGCTCGGGATTGGCCGCCGCGAACACGATGACCACCTGATCGACATTTGCCGCGACGATACGTTCGCCGTGCCCGCCACCGGGATTGCGACGCGCAAGCTGTGAGCGCCGAGGAAGGATTTCGGAAATCGCGAACGCGGCTTCGTCGCCGTCCTGTTCGAGCACGACGCGGTCGCCAATGGTGAGCTTGAGCGTTTCTGCAGCAGCGGAAATGGTATCGCGTCGCAGCGAGCCATCTGCGCGCTTCCCCGAATTGCTTTTCTTCACTCGTCCGCGCAG
>JBDTXZ010000287.1:0-5573 GCA_040005935.1 bacterium
TTGTGGTGAGTCCGGACGTTCTGGCGACATTGCAATCGAGTGCATCGTCGCGTCCCGTCATCCCGCATGAACGAAGCGAGAGTTCTGTCGTCCCGCATGAGCGAAGCGGAAGTTCTGTCAACCCGCATGAGCGAAGCGAGAGTTCTGTCATCCCGCATGAGCGAAGCGAGTGTTCTGTCATCCCGCATGAGCGAAGCGAGTGTTCTGTCATCCCGCATGAGCGAAGCGAGTGTCGGGATCTCCCAGCCTCCCAGCGTGATCATGTGACGGTCGACCTGGAATCCTGCACGCTCACACTTCCCAGCGGCGACTCCGTTTCGTTCGCCATACCCGCCTTTTCTCGATACTGCCTCCTGAACGACACGAACGAAATGTCATTCCTGCTCGCTGCCCGCCCTGATGTCGCTGCGTTTGAATCGCGTTACCCCGCGTCGATTGACACACTCCATTCAGCCGCAGTGAGCGGCGCCGCGCATGGCTGAGCGAGTACACGTGCTCGACTCCGCTCACACCAACACGCAGCAAAAGCATTTCACCATCGCCGTACTCCCTGGCGACGGCATTGGCCCCGAGATCATCGTGCAAGGCCGGCGCGTGCTCGTCGCCGTTGGTGAAGCGTTCGGCATTCAGTTCGCATTCGACGAAGCACTCATCGGCGGCGCGGCAATTGATGCGTCGGGCACGGCGCTTCCCGGCGAAACCACCGAGTGTTGCCAGAACGCCGATGCTGTGCTCCTCGGCGCTGTCGGCGGGCCGAAGTGGGACAATCCGTCCCTCACGGTGCGTCCGGAACAGGGGCTGCTCGCCATCCGTCGCGCACTCGGCCTTTACGCGAACTTGCGGCCCGTGCTGCCGCATCCGTCGTTGATTGACGCGTCGCCTCTAAAGCCGGAGCGGCTCGCCGGTGTCGACCTCCTCGTCGTGCGCGAGCTCACCGGTGGCATTTACTTCGGCGACAAGGGTCTCGAGTCGTTACCAGGTGGTGGCGAGCGCGCCCATGATCTCTGCGTGTATGACACCGGCGAGATCGAGCGCATCGTGCGCACGGGCGCCGAGCTTGCGCGCGGGCGACGTAAGCATCTTACGTCGGTGGACAAGGCCAACGTCCTCGAGACGTCACGTCTCTGGCGCCGGGTTGCGACGCGTATCCTCGCGGAAGAATTTCCGGATGTGACGGTGGAGCATCTTCTCGTGGACTCGTGCGCGATGCATCTCGTGACGAATCCTGCGCGCTTCGATGTCATCGTCACAGAGAACATGTTCGGCGACATTCTCACCGATGAAGCCGCAGTGCTTTCCGGTTCGATTGGGGTGTTGCCGTCGGCGTCGCTCGGTGCGCCGAAGGCCGGGACCCGGATGGGATTGTACGAGCCCATTCACGGCTCGGCGCCGGATCTCGTAGGTCGCGGCGTGGCGAATCCGGTGGGCACCATTCTCAGCACGGCCATGCTGTTGCGTCACTCGCTTGGTTTAGAAGCAGAGGCGCAGGCGATCGAACGCGCGGTGTGGGACGCGGTTGCCAACGGTGCGCGTACGCCGGACCTTGGCGGAACGTCGTCGACAGTTGAAGTGGCAGACGCGATATTGGCGCGACTGTACGCTCTGTCGTCCCGCACGAGCGAGCGAGCGTCGAGATCTACATACGCGTCATAGTAGCTGTCTCGCCCGTGATATCTGGACGCAGGTATTCGATTCGAGCGAGCGCGTTTTCGGTGATGAGCCGCGGAAGTCGGAGCCTTCCTGTGGGCCAATGCCCACAGTCAGCAGGTTCTATGGTGTCGCAATTCGGATGTTCTGGGCGGACCACGCCCCTCCACACTTCCACGCGATCTACGGTGCCAGGAAGGCTTCGATCGACATTCGCATGTTAGAGGTCCTCGCGGATCCTTGCCTCGCCGCGCGTTGGTACTGACTTTGGAGTGGGCAGCATTGCATCGCGAGAAACTGCTGGAGGATTGGGACCTATGCACAAAGAACCAGACGCCGGACAAGACTCCACCCTTGGCATAGGATCTCGCCCTCTCTGGGACGTCACCCACGTCCGAGCGCTGCCTCGCCACCGCTTGGCGGTCCGATTTGCGGATGGGACTAGCGGCGAAGTCGATGTCTCGAAGCTGATCTTCGGTCCGATGCCTGGAGTGTTTGAGGCTCTACGCGATCCCGCGCTGTTCGAGCAAGTCGGGATCGAACTCGGTGCCGTTAGATGGCCGGGAGAGTTGGACCTGGCACCCGACGCGATGTACAGAATCCGCGCGAACGGCAGCTGGACGCCAGGCTAAGACTCGCTCTAGGGAGCCCGTCTCGCTGCTCTCCACGACGAGACGGACAGTGCAGGTCCTTCACTTCGTTCAGGACGACAATCGGTACTCACACGAGCGTCAGCCACCCCCTCTCGTCCTCCCGTTCCCCACGAACCGTCGCAAAGAACTCGCGCTGCAACAGCGTCGTCACAGGCCCACGCCGCCCATTTCCCACCACCAGACCGTCCACCGCCCTCACGGGCGTCACCTCAGCCGCCGTGCCGGTAAAGAACACCTCATCCGCCGCGTAAAGCGCCTCGCGCGGAATCCGCTCCTCGCGCGTCGCCACACCAAGCTCTCGCGCCAGCGTGAGAATCGTGTCACGCGTAATGCCAGGCAAAATCGACGACGCAGCCGGCGGCGTCACAAGCACGCCATCACGAACCAGGAAAATGTTCTCTCCAGATCCCTCGCTCACCGTCCCCGACGTATCCAACGCGATGCCCTCGGCATAACCAAGTCGCTCCGCCTCCATCGCGATCAGCTGGCTCGACACATAATTACCGCCCGCCTTTGCACCGGTTGGCACCGTGTTTGGGCTCGGACGCGTCCACGACGAGATGCCGACATCAACGCCTTGCTCGAGCGCATCGTCGCCAAGGTACGCGCCCCATGGCAACGCGGCAATCATCATCTCGACTGGATGCTTCGTCGCGTTAACTGACAAGCCGCCCGCGCCACGCCACACGAGCGGACGCAAATACGCGCTCGTCAAGCCATTCTCGCGCACCACCTCTCTGCACGCATTGAGCATCTCTGCGTCGTCGAGTGGCAATGTCATGCGATAGAGACGCGCCGATTCTCGGAGCCGCCTTAGATGCTCGCGCGCGCGAAAGAGCGCAGGCCCACGCGCCGTCTCGTAACACCGCATGCCCTCGAAAACAGACGACCCATAGTGCAGCGCATGCGTCATCACGTGAACAGTGGCTGACGCCCATGGAACAAGCTCACCGTTAAACCAGATGAGCTCAGGAAGTACACCAAGCGGAACGTTGGCCGGCGACGCGGCCGGTGTCGTAAACGCTTCCTCGCGCTCTGCCCGCGGTATCGCTGTCGCGCTCATGCCGCACCAGCCCCGGCTAATTCCTCCACACTATCAGGCACCGCTTGTGCCGGCGCCGCTACCGCAATCTGGCCCGGCAGCACTTCCTTCGCATTGAGGAACGGCATCATGCGCCGCATGTCGCGACCAACTGTCTCGATCTGATGCGACGACTCGGCAACACGACGCGCGGCAAACGTTGGACGCCCTGTCTTGTTCTCCTCGATCCACCGGCGCGCGAACGAACCATCCTTCACTTCGTCGAGCAACCGCTGCATCTCTCGCTTCGTCTCCGCCGTCACGATGCGGTCGCCAGCGTTGTAGTCGCCGTACTCCGCGGTGTCGGACACTGAGTGGCGCATGTAGTTCAATCCGCCGCGATACATGAGATCGACAATGAGCTTGAGCTCGTGCATGCATTCGAAGTAGGCGATCTCCGGCTGGTAGCCGTTGGCGACCAGCGTCTCGAAACCAGCTTTCACAAGCGCAGACGCGCCACCGCACAACACCGCCTGTTCGCCGAACAAGTCGGTCTCGGTCTCTTCCGCGAAGGTGGTCTGGAGGACTCCCGCGCGCGTGGAGCCGAGTGCTTTTGCGTATGCGAGCGCATCGTCGAGCGCGTGGCCCGACGCGTCGCTGTGCACCGCAACGAGCGCTGGCACCCCTGCTCCCTCGGCGTACAACTCGCGCACACGATGACCCGGGGCCTTCGGTGCCACCATGATGACATCGATGGTCGCGTCCGGCGTGATTTCGCCGAAGCGAATGTTGAATCCATGCGCGAAGAGCAGCGTCTTGCCCGGTGTAAGATGTGGCGCGACGGAATTCTCGTACACGTCGCGCTGCGTGTGGTCCGGCGTGAGAATCACGATGAAGTCCGCTTCACGCGCCGCTTGCTCAGGCGTGACGACACGCAGCCCTTCCGCTTCCGCGGCGGCGCGACTCTTCGAGCTGGCCGTAAGGCCGACGCGAACGTCCACGCCTGAGTCGCGAAGGTTGAGCGCGTGCGCGTGGCCCTGGCTCCCGTAGCCGATGATCGCGACGCGACGGCCGGTCAAGCGTTCGAGGTGGGCGTCAGCGTCGTAGTAGAGTGTGGTCATCGGACAATCTCCTGAGCGGTGGTTGGGGCGAGTGATGTGAAATTCAGGTTGCGCATCGCGTCGGCGAATTGGTCCAGCTGCGCGGAGTCATGCGCGACTTCGGCAACGGACAGCACGTCGATGAGGCGAGACAATTGGCTGACGACCTGCTTTACGTCGGCCGCTTCGATGACGAGCACCATCCGGCTTGTCCCCGATTCGTCGGTGGCACCGACGACGAGACTCGAGACGTTGTAATCGCGGCGGCGAATGAGCCCGATGGCGCGATACAGTGCGCCCGGCTTGTCGTTCAATTGCACCACGAGTGTGTGGCGTCGCGTTGGAAGAGTGGTCGCGTTCATGGTTGCCCCGCGTATGCGGGCACCGGATCCGTCGACGCCGCGTGCGTGTGCACATCGGTCATCATCTCACCGATGCTTCGCCCCTGCGGGACGATCGGAAACACGTTTGCCTCGCGCTCGACGCGGAAGTCGATGACGACAACGCCAGGATGATCCCACGCTTCGTCGATGGCCGAGCTGGCCTGCTCCACGCTATCGACCGTGATGCCGAGGACGCCGTATGCCTCCGCAAGCTTGGCGAAGTTGGGACCTGAGAGTGGCGTACCGCTGTAGCGCCGCCCTTCGAAGAGCTGCTGCCACTGCCGCACCATGCCGAGATAGCCGTTGTTCACGATGGCGATCTTGATGTTGGTCAGCCCTTCCTGCGCCATCGTCGCAATTTCCTGGTTCGTCATCTGGAATCCGCCGTCGCCGACGACCACCCAGATCGTTTCGTTCGGCAACGCCATCGCGGCTCCGAGCGCAGCAGGCACCGCGAAGCCCATAGTGCCCGAGCCGCCGCTCGTGATGTGCGAGCGCGGGTGATGCCAATCGAGCAATTGCGCCGTCCACATCTGGTGCTGGCCAACGTCAGTGACCACGCGGCAATTGCCGCGACGCTGGCGCGCAGCGTTCAACGCGGCGCACACGTCGTGCGGGTGCAGCGTGTCGCTCTCGGGGCGGAGACGATACTCCTGTCGTGGCTCGAACTGCTCGCGGAGGTCGCGGATTTCGTCGCGCCACGCTTGGAGTGCTGGCGCGTCGCTGCCGTCCGCCTGGTGGTCGTGAGGTGCAGGTCCTTCGCTGCGCT
>JBDTXZ010000288.1:0-5541 GCA_040005935.1 bacterium
TCCGACGACGGACAGACGCTGCCTCAAGAGACAGCAGATGTGATCGTCGGCAAGATCAAGTCGGTGTTCAACGCGAAGCTTGGCAACAGGGTGGCGGCGCAGTATACGCTACAGATCTTCGAGAACCTGAACGCACGCGCGCCTGGTGTGTTCGCGTCCATCGGCTTCTTCGTGCTGCAGTTTGGCGCCATCGCTGCAACGGTCGCTGCGTCCATGCTCATCTACGTTGCGTCGTCGTCCGGCACATGGCGCAAGATGGATAAGGCAAGCCTCGTGACCGTGCGCACGCCGGGCGATTCGGCGCTGGCGACGCCGAGGAATATCATCGTCGTCGCGTACGACAAACCCGAAATACTTGTCTCGGCACTCGGCGAGTTGAAACGCAGTGCGTCGCCGGATCTTGCGGTGCAGCGCTTTGGCCAGACGGTGCTCGTTGCGCTGCCGTTTGAGGATGTGAGCGGCCTCCGTGAGCTACAGACAACGCTCGAGCGGACCAGCGCTACGCTGTTCGTGTCGACGCCAGATCAACCGGCCAGCATGCGGCTGAAGTGTGTCGCCGGCTCGCCTAACGCGGCCAAGGAGATCGAGCAGGAAGTCGGCGGCTATCTCACGGGTCGGGGGCTCAATTTGGCTCCGCCGTGGCAACCCGGCTTTCAATGGGCTCCCGTTGAGCGTGCGCGATATCGCAAGGCGCGAGACACCTATCGCTCACTTGCGCGCGCAAGGTCGCAGGTGTGGGACGAGCCCGCGCTCGCGAAGTTCATGGAGCGTGTCGAAACTGCGGAGACCGCGCACGACAGCGCCCAGCTTGCGCGGTTGGAGATCGAACGTGTTGCGCTGGTCGGCACGTTGCGGCGCGAGCGGATGCAGACACTGCGGAAGGATCCCGCGGCGGACACTGCCGTGATTGACGCGTACGCGCTTATCGAGAGCGAGGCCGACACGAGCACAGCGCCTGCGCGTCGCACCGCGCTCATCGGGCCGCTGCTCGGCCAACTTCCGCTGGTCGATGGGCAGCTCGCACCAGGTGTGTTTGAGTGGTCTGTGTCGGCGGTCATCGAGGCGGACGGCGCGAAGATCTCGATGCCGGGGTTGCGATTCGCGAATGCCTTTCAGGGTCCGCCAGCCTTGGCAAGCTGGCTGCTTGCGAAGGGGTGCGGTGACATCAGGTACAACTTTGCCCCGGGGGTCGATCGCAATGCTCGCGCTGCCGCCCAAAGGGCGAGGTCCAGCAGAGCGCCGGCTGCGTAATGCCTTGAACGGCTTTAAGAGTCTGGCCGTTGTGTCATCCTGGGCGAGCGCAGCGAGTCGAAGGATCTGCACGCGAATACGGTGGTGTTTGGTGCGCTAAGAGCAGCAGTCGACAGTCGTCCAGGGGTCAACTTCAGTTTGAACAGCTTTCGGAGGTGCGTAATACTGGGTCATGTGAGCCGAGCGCCACCCCTCTGGCGGCTGTTTAACGGCAATGCTGTTCAGTCAGGGTGCGAATGGATGTCGTCCCGCACGCGCGAGCGCAGCGAGCGAGTGTCGGGCTCTTCTGTCCACGCGCTCGACGAACGTCACAGAGCAACGATAGTAGATCCCGACACTCGCTTCCGCTCCTGCCGGATGACAATCCCTGGCTGAACCGTATTGTGTTCAACTGTGGCTGACCCCGGCCGATAGCTGAGGCTCGAGGCACTTACCCCACCGCGAGTGCTGCGTATCCTGGTGCGGTAACGAGTGCCACCGCACCCAACAGGCGGTTGTGCGCAAGGCTGCTATCTGGAACCACGGCAGTATCTCCCGCGCGACCCGGGATCGTGCCCGCAACGAGCGCATCACGCATCGGCGCGTGCATGATGTCCCACGCTTCGGTGATTTCTCCACCGACGTAGATGCGACCCGGATTGAACGCGCTCACGATGACCGCAAGGCCACGCCCGATGTGTGTTCCCGTTTCGATGAGCGCGTCCACTGCTGCCTGCTCGCCCGCCCGCGCGCGACGAACAACTTCTTCGATGCCGACGTTCTTCCCATAGCGCTCGGCGGTTGCCGCATTGCAGGCTAGTGCCTCCCAGCATCCGCGCTGGCCGCACACGCACTCGGGCCCACGCGAATCGAGCGAGACATGACCGAACTCACCCGCCGTATGCGTCTCGCCGCGCATGATCTCGCCATTCACCACGAGCCCGACGCCGAGCCCTTCCGAGATGCTCACATACGCGAAGCTGTTCATTGAACGCGTCGTCTCTGGCTCGAGCCACAGTCGCGCCATCGCGCATGCAATCGGCGCGCTCTCGATGAACACCTTCATGCCAAGCCGAGCGCTTACGGCCGAGCGAAGGTCGACGTCGCGCCAGCCGAGACGCGGAGCGTAGATCAGGCGACCCGTCTTGCGATCGACCATGCCGGGGAGCACGATGCCAATGCCCTGGCATCCCTGCGCGCCATTGGGCGCATGCGTGCGGAGCAGCCGCGTCGTCTCAGTCGCGATAAGCTCCGCGAGTTGATCAGGCAACGCCGGCGTTTGGAACGTTTCGCGCGCGATCATCCGGCCGCTGACATCGCTCAGCGCGATGGACGACCGACCGGAGCGCACATCGACGGCGACCACAAATCGTCCACGCGTTCTCACGCACAGCATCGTGGGCCGGCGGCCTCGTGCCGTTGTCGTAGTTCCCTTCTCGAAGATGATGTCGCTCTCGACGAGCTCGCGCACGAGATGCGTGAGGATGCCACGACGCACACTCATTCGCCGCGCCAATTCCGCGCGTGAGATTGGCTGGTACTCGCGGATGAGATTGAGCACGATGCGGCGGTTTACGTCACGCGGGGTAGAGCGCGTCGCCAGTTGAAAATCTCGTGTGTTGATCTTCCGCATGAGTGCTGCTCCGCATTGGTGAGTCCAGCCACAACAGGCGTCAAGTCGCCGTGTGGCAATTAATCATTTGGACTAAGTCAAGTGTGTACACAAGATGCCCTGTTTCGTCGTAAAACGCTATCCTTGAATGAGTTACGCTGTCACGGCTTGATAATACAATTGCTGTTAATCCGTAAAGATTGTAAATATCTCGCGGGCCAGTGGTGCGCGGTCCCAACCCTTTCCCTGGGAGCGACATCGTGAGCAAGCCCGTGTTCCTCGGTCGCAGAATTCGCCCCATTCGCGTACGCATGGGGCTGAGCCAGGCGGCGCTCGCCCAGCGACTCGGCATATCCGCGAGCTACCTCAACCTCGTGGAGCACGACCGAAGGCCGGTGACCAGCACCTTGCTCCTCGAGCTCGCACGTGTGCTCGACGTCGATCTCCGCACGCTGGCCGCTGGCAGCGACGCCGAGTTGCTCTCGAGTGTGACGGAGGTCCTGGGTGAGCCGCTGTTCGACGACCATCCGTTCGTGGCCAAGGACCTGAGCGCGTTCGTCGATGAACATCCGGACGTCGCGCGCGCACTTGTCCGTCTGCATCAGGCGTACGCCAATGGACGCACATCACTCGACAGCCTCGGCGAGCGACTCCTCGACTACCAACACGACACCGGCAACATCGATCGCACGCGTCTCTCGTCCGAGCAGGTGTCCGATTTCATCCAGCGGCACGACAACTACTTCGCGGCGCTCGAGACCGAAGCGGAGCGCTTGCTCGCTGGTGAGCACCTCGCCGGCGGCGTAAGCCATGATGACCTCTTTACGCGTCTCGCGCGGCATCTGCATCGAGCGCACGGCGTCACCGTTCGCATTCTCACCGTGAGTGCCATGGGCGGAGCGATGCGTCGCTTTCATCCGGAACGACGTGAGCTGCTGCTCTCAGAGACATTGCGTCGAGGCTCGCGGAACTTTCAACTCGCGTTGCAGATCGGGTTGCTCGATTGCTCCGAGACGCTCGATCGCCTGTCGGCGGATCCGAAGTTCACGTCGGACGAATCGCGCGCGCTGTGCCGAGTTGCGTTGGCGAGCTACTTCGCTGGGGCGGTGATCATGCCGTACGACGCGTTTCAACGTGCCGCCGAAGCGGTGCGTTACGACGTCGAGCTGCTTGGCCACCGTTTTCGTGTTGGCTGGGAGCAGGCGTGCCATCGTCTTACGACACTGCGCCGGCCCGGCAGTGATGGCGTTCCGTTTTACATGTTGCGCGTGGACATGGCGGGAAACATCTCGAAGCGGTTCAGCGCTGCGGGAATTCAGTTTCCGCGATTCAGCGGTCTCTGCTCGCTGTGGAACGTGCATGCGGCATTCTTGCAGCCGGGTCGAGTGCGCGTGCAGGTGTCGCAGTTTCCGGATGGGCATCGCGTGCTCGCCATCGCGCGCACGGTCTCGCGGCATAGCAACGGATACTCGGCGCCTGATGCGCCGTACGCTGTTGGCATTGGGTGCGACAGTGAGCATGCGCGTCGCGTGGTTTACGCAGACGGGTTGGATCTGGATAACCCGGCGACGTGGGTGCCCATTGGGACGACGTGTCGCTTATGCGATCGTGCGGACTGCACGGCGCGCGCATTTCCGTCGATTGGGGGGACACTGCGCATCAACGAGAACGTTCGGGGTCTTTCGTTTTACGCGCCGGTGACACCGTGATGTGAGGCGGCGGTCGCAGGGGACATGGGGCATACGCTTTTCCGTAGAACACTGATCATCGTACGCCCGTCGACCACACTCGTCGCCATGCGCCCGCGCGCTCTTGCCTTTGCTCGCGCCTCTCGCAAGCACGTAGCAATCGGTTGCTGCCACACTAGCGACGGAGCGCGGGCTCCCGAACAGATCGTTCCCCGATATGTCCAGCAAGATCATCCATTCGGGTGACGCGAGACTGGCAGAGATGTCGAGGGAAAGCACGGCAAATGGCGGCGCTCCGCAACTGTCTCGAATGGTCGGGAGCCCGTGTCGTCGTGCTACAGTGCAAAGCTTTGCTGCCATCTGCGGCAGATTTCGCTAGCCCTAGGCAGCCAAAGTGCAGCGCCGGCCGTCTCCAATCACTTGTTGGAGCGTGCAGCATGCAAAGTGTGTCATGGGTTGCCCGAAGATGTCCTAGGTTGTCTTTCGTTCCACTCGCTGCCAGCATCGCTTTAGCGTGTAGTCCAACGGGAATGGCGTCGAGCCGCGGTCCGATACTGGAAGGGCCGGCCGACCAAGGCGCGCCGCTGCCAGCGAGGCAGGATGGCGACATGGCGCTCGGGCGCGATGTCTTTCGCAATGAAACCTTCGGCAACGAGGGCTTCTGGACTGACGCCGTACGGTTGCCGGCAGGCATCATGGCCGCCAAGGTCACGCCGATGCAGGCCCTTTCGCTCGGCCTTCAGGTCGATGTCGATGCGATCGCTCCCGCCTTGCAGAAGACCCTCGCCGATCAGCTGCGCGCCGATCCGTCAGGGCGCACCGCCCCTCTGCTGAATGAGCCCAACGCCACGGCGCTGCTCGTCGAAGCGGGCGCGGTGATCGGGATGGCGCCGAAGAGTGGAAAGGTGGGGGCGACGTGCGCGCTTTGTCATACCATGACGGACGCGTCCGTGTTTACGGCTCCCGGCGGCGGAACGAGCAATGTCGAGCTGCTCCCTGTCAGCGGACCGT
>JBDTXZ010000289.1:0-5540 GCA_040005935.1 bacterium
CTAATGCTGCTTGCGGTCGCTTCGCCCTCGCGCGCGCAAGCACCACTGCCTGGGCCCGCGACGCTGAGCGCTCATCAGCAACTCGCGCATGATGTCTACAAGCAACTCGTGGAGATCAACACCGTCGACTCTGTCGGCTCTGTGACCAGGGCGGCAGAAGCCATGGCCGCGCGCTTCCGTGCGGCAGGCTTCCCGCCAGGGGACGTCCAACTACTCATCCCTGACGGCAAGCCAACGAAAGGCAATCTCGTGGTGCGGTATCACGGTCGCGGTGGCGCCGCCGGTCGAAAGCCCGTCCTGCTCATCGCGCATCTCGACGTCGTTGCCGCAGTGCGAAGCGACTGGCCGCGCGATCCGTTCACCTTGTTCGAAGAGGGTGGCTACTTCCTCGGCCGTGGCACATCGGATGACAAGACGATGGCGTCAATTTTCGTGGCGAACCTCTTACGCATGAAGGCGGAGCAGTACGTCCCGGATCGCGATATCATCCTTGCGCTGACGGCGGATGAAGAGGGCGGCTCGGCAAACGGAGCCGATTGGTTGGTCGCCAATCACAAGCCGCTGATCGATGCAGCGTACGCAATCAATGAAGGTGGCGGTGGCACGCTCGTGGGAAACACCCCGCTGTTTCACACCGTGCAGGCGACGGAAAAGGTGTACGTCGACTTTACGCTCACCGCGATCAACACCGGCGGACACTCCAGCGTCCCTCGGCAAGACAACGCGATTTACCAGCTCTCGCAAGCGTTACTGAACATCTCGCACTACCAGTTTCCGGTGGCGCTGAACGACATCACCAAGGGTTTCTTCGAGCAGACGGCGAAGGTCGAGCCGCGCGCGGACATGGCCGCTGCGATGCGGTCCGTTGTTGCGAATCCCGCTGACGTTGCCGCTAACGCCACGCTCTCGAAGGACGCACGGTATTCGTCGATGCTCCGGACGTCGTGCGTCGCGACGCGCCTCGCCGGCGGTCACGCGTACAATGCCCTTCCGCAATCCGCGACCGCAAATGTGAACTGTCGTATCGTGCCGACGTCGAGCGGCGAGGAGGTGCGCCAAGCGCTTATTCGCGCCGTGAGTGACACGGGTGTGAAAGTCGCGTTCCTTACGACGGTGCAGAAGTTCGGCAGGGCGCCCGCTCCGATCGAACCGCAACTGCTGGGAGCGATTACCGACCTGACGTCGCGGATGTGGGGCACCATCCCGGTGATTCCCACGATGTCCACGGGCGCAACGGATGGTGCGTACCTGAGGGCAGGCGGTATTCCGACGTACGGCGTGAGCGGGCTCTTCATGCAGTCCGGCGAGAGCAACGCGCACGGACGAGACGAGAAGATGCGCGTGAAGTCCTTTTACGATGGACTCGCGTTCCTCGATCAACTCGTCCGACAGGTCACGTCCGCCCCCTCTCCGTGAGGCTTGGCGACGTCGAAGCCATTCCACGTGGGCACGATGCCGAGCGCGCAGGTCTCGCACACACACGCGGCCTCGGCACGCGGTGTCACTACGGTTGCCGAGGCCGGCCGCTGTGCGAGAAGCGTTGCGGCGCACAGAAGCTGGAAACAGGCTTTGCGAATCATGCAGTAAACGTCAGCAGGGTTTGACTCGTGCCGTGTTGCACGCGCAGCGCAATGTCGGTCCCCGCACCATCCGTCAACACGTCGATCGAGACGACCGACCCAATGCTGCGAGAGAGATGGCGCCCTCCGGATTGCCGGTCGCCGAGCATGATTTCAAGGCGCCGATCTCGCTCGCTATATGATGCGCCCAGGAGTGGATAGTTGTACTCCTGTGCCTGCGCCCCAATCTCGAGATCGTCCACTTCGAGAATCGTGCGACGACTGAAGTTGCGGCGCGTGAACTCGTTCATCATTCGGCTCCACGCAAGCGGCGCATTGATGGATCCTCCGGCAACGTCATCGCGCGTCGACGGTGCAATGGCTGGCAAGGGGTCGCGCGGCAAGGCCAACAGGCTGCACGTTGCGCCGCGGAGCAGCTGCGTCGTCACGCTGCCAAGTATGGTCCGCGCAACGAAGCCTCGGCCGTGCGTTCCCGTCGCGACAAGATCGGCACCGATTTTTTCAGCGTAATCAAGTATTTCGACGGCCGGTCGTCCGCGACGCGCCCCGTACTTCACTGAGACGCCTGCCGGCACAGCGAGCTTCGAAATGAGTGATTCGAGCTGCACGTTCGCCCAGCGCTCGTGCGGTTCCTGCGCGGAGATCGTGAATGGGTCTTCAAGGACGAGCGGCATCACGTGGACGAGGTGGACTTCGCCGCCGTCTCCCATCGCGTCGACCGCTGCCTGCGCCGCGCGCGCGGAGAGGTCACTGAAGTCGACGGCGACAACCGCTCGCCGCGGTGCGGCCTGTGCCTGGGCAGGTACGGCAAGAACGGGAACACGAGCGATGCGCGCGACCTGCAGCGCTGTTTCGTCGCTGAAGAGTCGGTGAGCCACGAGGTGCCGACCGATTCCCATCACCAGCAGTGCTGCGCGGCGCTCGACGGCGATTCGTGAGATGGTGAAGGCGGGATTGCCCTCGAGCACGGTTATGGACACCACCTGATCGCGGCCCAGGACACGCTCTAACTGCTCCTCGACAACGCGGCGTCGTGCGGACCGGCGCGTAAGGACGGCGTGTTCCTCGAAGAGCACGTATTCCGAAGCGAGGATTGGTTCCGTCTGCACAACGGTGAGTACTTCGACCGTGGCGCCGGTTGCTTCCGCGCGCTCCACCGCCACGCGGATCGCACCATCCGCTCGCTCGCTGCCATCCGTTGCGACCAGGATGACTGCCGACCCTGACTGGCTGCGTCGCATCGCGGGTTGCGCGACAAGGAAGTTCGAGTCGGGATGATGAGAGGATGGTGCGGTCTGCGTGTTGATCATGGCGATTCTCCGGAAAGGAATTGCTGCTTTAGAAAGCGACGGCGCCTTCGACCATGAATCCGCGGAACTTGCCACCATTGCGGATGTCGTTTGCCGGGAAGTCGTTGTACTGCTGCGTGACCCACTCGATCTTGGTGAGCAGGGCAGGCGTGATGAACCAGCCTACAGCCAGCTGTGTGCGGTCGACGGAGACCTCCTTCGCGATGCCGGGCAGGCCGCCATTGGTCGTGTTGTAGCGTGCGCCGACGTACAGTTGCTCACGCGGTGCGAAGCGATACAGGACTTCGCCGGAGTTCTGCTTCCACGTGCGGTTGCCCAACTCTGCTGCGGCCTTGCCTGTTGCCTGCTCGATGTTTCCAAAGAACTCGATACCGCCGAACTTGACGAACGGGTTGATGACGATTGCCGTGAGGTTGTCGCTCAAGCCGGGGCGGACACTGCCCGACCACGCCTGTGAGGTCTCTGTCGACGCGCTGTTCTCGAGCACGTCGTAGTAACGCGAACCGCCACGATCACCGCTGTACAGTGTGTTGTTTGCGGAGTGTGCCGTGCGATAGATGGAACCTGTCAGGCGAACGCGACGTGCGGGGTCGAACTGCTTGTCGTAGCCCAGCTTGCCCAGGAACGAAGGGGCGCGCTTGTCTGCAGCGGTCACCTGGCCGTGTATTTCGCCGGCCGTCATGCCGCCCATGGCGAGGAAGCCGTTGAGCCGGAAGTCCACTTCGCCACCGATCTCGGTGGTGAAGGCATCCATCAACAGGTTGCCGACGAACGGATTGAAGATCGTGTTGCCGTTGTCGCTGCGGCGGAAGTGCTCGTCGCCGTAGTTGACCTCGAAGTGACCAGCCTTGATGGTCAGGAACTGCATCGCGATGTTCAGGTAGTCGTTGTCGATTGGGGACGCATCCATCAGGATGTAGCCGTCCTTGACCCACGTCTCCTGGTGGTGGCGTGCCGATGCATACGTCGTGACGTTCAGGCGAATGCCCTGCGCCAGTTGCACACCGAGGTTCAGGTTGGCGTCGGCGTTGTTGAAGCCGTGGCCCATGACGATCAATTGATTGGCGTTCACGCCGCCGACAACGTTCGCCGCTGCCGAATTCTCGTGGCCGAGACCCTGGAATTGCTGCGCGAAGGCGCCGCCCCAGGCGAGCTTCATGCCTTCAAAGGGAATGCTGTCGTCCTTCGGTGATTCGAACACGTTAAGACCGCGCTGATCTGCGGGGCGGACGTGCTGCAATTCGATCGTGCGATAGAGCAGCTGCTGTTTCCTGGACTTGGCGATACGAACGGAGTCCTCATACGTCAGCGGCGTCTTTGCCTTGGCCACCGTGGTGCTTTCGGCGGTGACGGTGGCGCGGACTGGTGCTGCTGTGGCGGAGGGCGACTGCGCAACGAGGGGGGCGGCGGCGAGCAATGCAGCCGCCGCGATGAAGTGTGTGCGATTGTGTGTCATGGCCGGGGTCATTTGTATGAGGCGAGATGCGAGGGACGTGATCAGTTCTTGAGAATGAGGTCGAACTTCACTTGCACCTTGTCGCCGACCTTGATGCGACCGAACATGAGGCTGGGCGCCTTGAGGTCGAAGGCACTGAGCGCGAGCTCGTAGCCGCCGGCGACACGGAGCGCGCCATTGCCAGCATCGGTGGCGACTGCTGTGACGTCGACGGGATGTTCTGCGCCGCCGAGTGACAGCGTGCCGCGTACCACGCCTTCAACACCCGTGGCTGCTTTCGCGACGTCATAGCCGGAGAGCGTAAACTGAATGGTCGGAGCCGTCTCGACCTTCAGGGCGTTGCGCATGTGATCGTTCATCGTGCCGTTGGCGCAATCGATCTTGGCGGCAGGCAACGAGAGCGCGACTGACTTTACGGCCTTCTTACCGTCCAGCACGGCGGGCACCGCGCCAGCATCACCGTTGACGATGAGTGCAAAGTCGGTGACGGAGCACTTGAAGCTCTTGATCGTCGACGTGCCCTCGACCCAGATGCGGCTTTCCGGCTGCGGGACCAGGAGTTCGCCGGGAACGCGAATCGGCGTCAGCACGAGGACGGCGGCGAAGGCGTGAGTGATGTTGAGGCGCATTTGCTCTTCTCTCAGTAAGTGTGTGGCGGCATGCAACGCCGTCTTACATGGGAGAATAGGCCCCACTCGGTTGCGTGGGCGCCGGGAGTTCTGGGGAACGTTTCGGGGAGTTCTGCGGCGGTTGTGTAGGGAGTTTCCCGCTGTGCGGAGACGTGTCCGCACGACCAACCGCCACGACGGAAGGCCTCTATCGCACCGACGCGGTGCAGGGGCAGCGCGTCCCGGAGTAGGACACCAGGCCGAGGGTTGCCTTGCCTGCGCCCGGCATCTCGCTTTCGAGACGGAGCAGCAGCCGTCGCTCGTCGTCGGACATGGCGATGCGGATGATTCCCTCACCTTTATACCGCCGCGGGTCGCGCACGCGCATCTCGACGATCACGGCGTGAAAGTGACCTGCTTCGACTTCGACGTCTTCGCGCCCGATGACCGTGACCACAGTGGGATTACGCGAGCTGTCATAGTGGCGCGCAACGGTTTGCGCGCCGACGGTCGTCAGGGGCAACGTGCGGAGATAGAAGAGGAACGACAATTCGTCGAGCGGCGCAGCTTCTTCGATGGTTCCGCT
>JBDTXZ010000290.1:0-5538 GCA_040005935.1 bacterium
GATCGAGCCGACAACGGCGAACATGTGCGCGCTACAGATCGCCCTGTTGTTCGACGGTGCCTTCACGAGCCACGGGCGCCTCCGGGACTTCGATGCGCCATCCGTGCTCAAGGATGCCGTGCGCAAGCTGCTGCGGAAGCCGCGGTGAATGACTTCCTCTCTACCATCACGTTCGGCAGATCGAGACGCCGCCGTCCACATGCATTGCGCTGCCAGTAACGAAACTGGACATATCCGAACAGAGATAAAGCACCGACTGCGCGATCTCGTCCGGCGTCGCCATCCGCTTGAGCGCGTGTAGATGCTCGACGAACGACTTGACCTCAGGTGTGGCGCCTTCCGCGTTCGTCACGCTCGACGGAGTGTCCGTTCCGCCTGGTAAGATGGCGTTCGCGCGAATGCCTTGTGCGCCCAGTTCCGCTGCCAACACCTGGGTCAGCCCGACAATGCCCGCCTTACTCGACGCGTAGGCTGCCATGCCGGGCATGCCCACAGAGTGTCCGACGAAGGATGAGGTGAAGACGAGCGATCCTCCGCCGCGGGCGATCATTGCCGGCACCTGATACTTCGCCCCAAGGAATGCGCCCGTCAGGTTGGTTTCGATGGTCTCCCGCCACGCCGCGACTGACATCTCCTGCACGGCGCCCGTCTGCCCCACGATCCCAGCATTGTTGAATGCGATGTCGAGCCCGCCGAAGCGCGCCACCGCCATGTCGACGACACACTTCGCGAGCGATTCGTCCATGACATCACCTGCGACGGCGATCGCCTCCCCTCCGGCGAATGCGATCTCAGCCACCAACCGGTCGAGCTCCTGCTGTCGTCGTGCGGTCACCACAACTCGCGCTCCCTCGCGGCCAAAGAGCAACGCGGTAGCGCGGCCAATGCCGGAGCTCGCGCCTGTGACGATGGCGACTTTGCCTAAGAGCAGTTCCATTCAATCTCCGTTGAGTTCCCCACCGTCCTTCGCGCGATCTGAATGCGCGACTGCCTGCGACGCTCGTGGGACAACTCTAAGGCGGCACGTTCTCCGAGGCTTCCCGATTCATGTCCGCGCGGAATGCCCACGCTCCGGTCACTCGCGCCGCTGATGCCGTTACAGCGCCGGACACCCTCCCGACAGATCCAAAGACTCTCTTCGACTTCCAGCGTCTTCATCCGGCGCGGGAAAGCGCTCCCGTAAGGTGAACGCGTGTGACGTCGATCCGTGCGTGCGCAGGTGGTCGAGCCGCTCCACCGCCTCTACTACACGCGGCAGGTGGCCAACGGGCACCCACCAAAGCGTCATGAATGCCTCCGTCATGCGCGAGAACCATTCGCGACGACGCCGCAGGATCTCCACGTGCGCGGTCTTGTACACATAGTCGTGCAACGTTTCGGGGCTCTCCCACACCGACAAGTTGACGATGATGCGGTCGTCCTCGTACGGCCGTACCGCGACGGCGTTGCCGTCCTCCGTCTTCAGACGCCAGACGAAACCCGCTGACGACTCGGCCAGCGCATTGATCTCGTCCAGGTTGGCGACGAAGTCGGCCATGACCGCCGAATCCATGGGTCCCAGGATGCGGCCGATGTTGACCTCTGCAAGGTGAAAGGCAGTCATGGGGAAACCAGGGTGAGAGGAGTATCAGGAAGGGCGCGCTGCTCCCACGCAATATGATGCCCGAACAGCCACCCTCTTGCGCTCGCGTCGGGCATGAATCTCAGCGCCAGAGGGAGCACGAGGTCGCGAACCGCGCGTCCAATAGTCCCTGGCACCTTCGTCGAGTCGGTGCGCGCTGCGTCGCGGATGACGCGCTCGACGCGAGGCCGGCGGCACGCCTCGTAGACGCCGAATGCGCGCTCGATGCTCGGCAGGTCACGCAAGCAACGCGCGAGCTCTACGGCGTCCTCGATGGCGAGCGAGGCGCCCTGACCGGAGCTCGGCGACACGGCGTGCGCGGCGTCGCCCACGAGCACCATCCGTCCATCAGACCAACAGGGAACGCGCGGCAGGTCGTACGTGTTCGAGGCGCCGACTAGTCGCGGCGTCGCGCGTATCAGCGCCGCGGCGGGCGCGCGGTCGTCATCAAACAATCGCGCGAGTCGCTCGCGTCCGGCTGTCGTTCCGAACGCGTCGATCTCATCACGCGTCCATTCGCGCGCGGCCGGAGGGTTCGCGAACCACCAAACCGCGCCGTCCGGCGCCTTGACGTGGCCGAAGAACGCGCGCTTCCCGAACAGCATCGCAAAGTCTTCGGAACGCTCGGGCATCTCGCCGAGCGCTGACATCGCCGCGCTGGCCTCCACGTACCCCGCGATATTTCCGAGCCCGCGGAGGCGTGGCGCCGATGCCCCAGGGTCGATGAGCGCACGAACGCGCGAGTGCACGCCGTCTGCCCCGATGAGTAGGTCCGCCGTGTCCGTGGTGCCGTCGTCGAACCGCACAGTGACGCCGCCGCCCGCGGCGCGCTCCACCGAGACGAGGCGTTTGCCGTGCTCGATCCGGACGCCACGCAGCCGCGCGGCCTCATGGAGTGCGGCGATGAGCGCCGCTCGCGTGAGCGTCACCGTGGTCGTGCCGTCGGCGAGCTCGCCGCCGATGGGGACAGTCCCGAGCCGCTTGCCCGTCCCGCTGCGGAGCTCGATGACCCGCGACGGAAAGCCGGCGGCCACGACGCGCTCGCGCACGGATGGGCCTTCCGCCGCGTGGTCATCCAACGCGCCGAGCGCGTCGAGCCCGTTCACGGCGACCGTGAGCCACGCTCCACTGGCGCTGCCGGCGGGGCGCGCCTCGAAGACGACGGCGTCGATCCCCGCACGACGCAAGGCGAGTGCGCTCACGGGACCTGCGATTCCGCCGCCGATCACGAACGCCCTAGTCATCATCCTACCCCTACCCGAGATTGAAGGTTGTGCACGGCGTCCGATTTATCTTATTAATCAAGATACTTGAATGTCAAGACAATCGAAGGCCGAACTGCTGGCGGCGCTCAGCCCCGCCTTCCGGGCGCATCAACGTGCCGTGGACGCGCTGGACGAGGCCGCAGCCGCGGTGTTCGGCATCAACCGGACGGACCTTCGCGGGCTCGACGTGCTGCTCGAACGCGGGACGGCGACGCCGACCGCCCTCGCTGAGGAGTTGGGCCTCACCAGCGGCAGCGTCACGGCGTTGCTCGACCGGCTTGAGCGAGCGGGCTACGCTGAGCGCGCTGCCGATCCGGATGATCGGCGCCGCACCCGCGTTCGTCCGACGCGACGCGCCGCCCACCTGGCGGAGCGCATCTACGGGCCACTCGCCGGCGAGGGAGGACAGCTCATGGCGCGCTACTCGGCCGGCGAGCTGAAGGCGTTCCTCGATTTCTTGCAGTGGGGACGCGCACTGCAGGACGCGCACGCCGCACGTGTCCGCGCGATGCCGGCAGCACGCGCATCGCGGTAGTGAGGTGCGCTCGTGCGTCGCTCCCGGAGCAGTGAGCTCCCTCGCTCACTTGTCGACGAGCGCGTTCAGCAGCTCCGTCAGGCGGCGCAACCTGCAGAGCCTTAACCCCCCCGCCTGATCGTCACCGCAAACCCATCGAGCATCGCCGTGAGCCCGCGCTCGAACAGCTCGTCGATGTCGATTCTGAATTCTTCGGGGAGATCTCGCATCATCTTCGCGAAGAAGAGAAATTGCCCGGCTGCCGCGACCGCGTCGTACCTCGCGGCCTGTGACCGCATGTAGTCCTCTTCGCCGATGCCAGTGTCGGCGATCGCCTGCGTTTCAGCCTCGAGGTTCACCGCCATGCCTTGGATGAAGGCGTGGAGCAGCACGTGCAGTCGCAGCTTGTCGACGCCGTCGAGTGACGTGGCGTCGAGCGCCCGCATGACCCAGTTCACGTAGCCCATGGCGTTCGGCATCGCGGAGGGCCGGCTAATGTGGACCACCCGCGCCAGCCACGGATGCTTCCGAAAGATCTGCCACTCAACGCGCGCGGCATGTTCGAGCTGCGCGCGCCAGCCGCGCGGGGGCGGCTCGTCGAGCGACAACTCGGCGAGCGCCGCGTCGGCCATCAACGCCAGGATCTCGTCCTTGCTGCGCACATGTCGGTAGAGCGACATCACGGGGACGCACAGTCGCGCCGCCAGCCCACGGATCGAAAGCGCCGAGAGACCTTCGTCATCGGCCATGGCGATGGCGATGGCGACGACTCGCGCTCGCGACAGTGCGGCCGTCGCGTTCGCACGCCTGCCGGCAACGACCGTGCCCGAGCGCGGCCGCGCGACCAGTACTCCCTCGCGCACCAACGACTGCAGTGCGTGCGCGGCTGTCGCGGTCGCGACCTTCCACGTGCGAGCGAGCGCGCGCGTCGAGGGGACGCGGGCGCCAGCGGGCAACGCCCCCGAGTCGACCTGACGCCGCAGCGAATCGGCGATCCGCTGATAGGGTAACGGTGACAGGGGCGCTCGGCTCATCGCGCATCGCTCTGGTTGAAGGAAGTGCCGTTGATGTCTCAACTGAACTAGTACAGAAGCATCTCGCGCGCAAACGGTTCTTTCTGATAACTGCCACGCCGTACTACGTATCTCAAGGGCGCGTACACTGTACGCATCGGAAACGATACGTGACGAGGAGGCGTGACATGGTAAAGCGGCGGGTGCTCATCTCGGGGGCTGGCATCGCTGGACCGGCACTGGCGTACTGGCTTGGCGGCCACGGCTTTGAAGTGACGGTCGTCGAGCGCGCACAGACGTTGCGCGAGGGCGGGCAGGCCGTGGATTTCCGCGGCCCGGTGCACCGTAAGGTTCTCGAGCACATGCGGCTCTGGGAGCCCATTCACCAGCTCAGAACCCAGGCCCGCGACTTGGTGTTGCTCGACCGGCGCGGCCGGCCGATGCTCACGTTGCCCGCCATGATGATGAGCGGCGACGTCGAGATCCAGCGTGGTGATCTCTCGCGACTTCTCTGCGAGCGCACCAGGAGCTCGACGTGCTATCGCTTCGGCGATCAGGTTATCGACCTTACCCAGAGCGCAGATGGCGTGTCCGTGCGCTTCAGCCGAGGTGCGGCCGAGCGGTTCGATCTGGTGGTGGGAGCGGATGGCCTGCATTCGGGAGTTCGCTCACTCGCGTTCGGCGACGAGTCTCGTTTCCTCGTGCATCATGGCTATCGGCTCGCGACGTTCTCGCTGCCGGATGTGCTGAACACTCGCGAGCATGGCTACACCTACACAGTGCCGGGCCGATCGGTCACGGTGCGAAGCGAGGAAGATGGCCGAGCGCGCGCCCTATTCATTTTCGCTGGAGCGCCGCTCGGCGAGGAACGCGGTGACGCCGCGTGTTCGCGGGCAATTCTGCGAGAGGCCTTTCGCGGCGTCAACTGGGAAGTTCCGCGCGTGCTCTCACACCTCGACACTGCCACCGACCTGTACGTCGACCAGATCGGCAGCATCTGCATCGGGCGGTATTCGTCGGGTCGAGTCGTGCTGCTCGGAGACGCCGCCTATGGCGGCACACTCGGTGGCCAGGGCACTCCGCTCGCGATCGTCGGCGCGTACGTGCTCGCGGGAGAGCTCATCG
>JBDTXZ010000291.1:0-5529 GCA_040005935.1 bacterium
GCACCACTCTCCCACGCCAGTGCCAGATAGCGCTCGAGCCGACGCACATTCACGTCATGCGGTAGCGCCATCACCACGAACACCCGATCGATATTCGCCGCAACCACCTGCGCCTCGGCCTTGGCTCCAGCAGCGCGACGAATGAACGCTGTGCGACGCGGAACAACCACGCGTGCTCTCGCCGACGTGTCCGATGCGTCGACGCGTAGCGCGATCCAATCGCCCGTCGCAGGACGTTCCAGCGAATTTCCGTTCAGCAGGCGAGGATCGAGCGTCGCATCGCGCTCTCCTGCGCTCGTCGCGACAACAATGCGGCTGCGATGCACCGCAATGACGCGCGCAGGTATGTCACCCTGTTCCGCGATGGTCGCGAACGAGGCAGCAACGTCGTCATTCCAACCAAACTGTATCAATGCCGTCGACGCCGAGTCGTCGGCGCCGAGAGATGAGTCGCTCATGTGTGATGATGCTCCGTGCGGTTCGCATGCCGATGGCATGCAACGGTGATGGGCGCGGATCCGTTGTGGATTGGCGCAGAAAGCATCCCCTAACCGTGAAGCAGGAGTCCGAGCAGATGGGCCGTCATTGAGCCAACGGGCAGCACCGTTACCCAATTCGGTTGTCGATCACCAGCTGGTCAATCCGTCGTCAGAACGCGAGCGGCGCGGTCAGGACGTGAACGGACAGTTCGGCGGTACGCACAGGCGCCTCGAAAAAGACGTGGATCGAGCTACTGCTCAATGTGCTGCAATGTGCGATTGCGTGTCCGCAATTGCAAACCAGGCGCAGCGTTACCGCTCGCGCTGCGCGCGGTCGTCAGTGCCTTTTACATTCGGCGATCGTTCGCCAACACGGCGCAGCAAGGCAAGTCGGTCGTCGGGGAGGTATTCCCAGCCGGATGGAAGGTCGCCGACGGGAATCCGTGAGCGATCTCCCCCACCCACGCGTTCGAAGCACACCCAGCCGTCCCGATACCGCGCGTTCATGCCGGCGCCCGCGCTGTCTGGCCAGACGTTCCACGCGTTCCACTCTTCCCCGTTGGAATCCCTAAAGGTCCTCAGCGCCATACGCCCCGCGCAGTTTCGCGGGGAGGAGGGCGACCGGACTTCGGCACGCACGCTTCAATCCCCGCAATGACAAGCCACAGTAGAGCGGCAAGCTACGTACCGTAAATGCGTCGGCGCGTCGAATTGAACCACACTCTCACGATGAGATTGCTTGCCTCGGCGGTCGTTCTGGACGTGGTGGCAGATCGTCGCGTCGGCATTGTCGCGTCTGTGAATGTGTCTCGACCACGCGCTAGGTCGACAGTGATACACTCGACGGGTCGAGCTCGCCCGTATAGTAGGAGATCAGCGCGCGCTGAAACACCAACGTGTATTGCGCACTCACCACCGCGCTCGCAGCCTGTAGCTGGAGCGCGCGTGCCTGCGTCAGCTCCAACAGCGTCGACGAACCAAGCTGATATCGCTGCTGCGTGGTCGACACAGAAAGATCCGCCGCCTTCTGCTGCGCTTGCGCCGTGGTCAACTGCTGCCGAGCCGTCTCGAAATCCAGATACGCACGACGCACTTCGAGGGCGATTATTTGCTTTTGATTCTCGAGCGAGAGCCGCGCATTTTCCTCCTGAATCCGCGCCTGCTGTATCGCGATGCCAGACGCGCCGCGATCGAACAGCGGCAGCGACACGCCGAGGCTCACTGATCCGCCGCGACGCTGATTGAACTGCGAACTCAGGGAGAGATCGGTCGCGGAACTGTACGCGGTGTTGTAGCCCACGTTCATCGATACCGTTGGCAGCTTGCCACCGCTCGCGCCCCTCACGCCTTCCGACGCCGCACTCAACTTCGACTCGTCCGACGCAAGGTCAGCGCGTCGCTCGAATGCACGATCGAGCAATTCGTCGAGCGACGTCGAAAGTGCAGTCGTCGTCGGCGTGATGACCGGCGACGCAAACTGATAGCTCTTCCGTGGGTCAAGCCGCAGAGTCTGAATCACGCTGATCTTCGCCAGCTCGACATCGCGTCCCGCTGCCACAACCGCCGACCGCGCGCTCGCCGTCGTCGCCTGCTGCTGATACAAGTCGCTGATCGAACGCACACCGGCGCTCACCAGTTTCTGTATCTGCGCCTCCTGCGCCTCCAACGCGGCCAGATTCTCACGCTGCACGCGAAGCTGTTCCTGCCCGGTGATGAGTCCAAGAAAGTTGGAAGCCACCGTAAACACGGTCGTCTGCTTCGCACGCGTGAGCTCATTCGTGCTCGCAGCCTCATTGAGCTTTGCCTGTTTCAGCGCCGCAACATTCTGGAATCCATCGAACAGCGTCACCGACGACGAGATGCCCGTGCCCAGCGTCTGCGTCATCTGGTTGACGACGACGCCTTCGGACTGGTTGAAGCTGCGGCCGAGCGTCTGTCCGCCGGTGCTCGTCAACTGAAGCGTGGGAAGAAATGCCTCCCTCCTGGACGACACGACGGTCGAGCTGAGCGACAGCGCGTTCTCCGACGCCTTGAGCGTTGTATTCTGTCGCAACGCGATGTTCACCGCGTCAGCAAAGGTGATGGTGTCCGGCACGGAGGCCGCGGTCTGCGCGCTCGCCGTGCGCCCGAATGGCGCAGCGACGATCGCCAACGCCACGCCAACGGCGTAGCCCAACTCACGACTTCGTGCGACAGTGAAGGATGTCTTGAACATGGTAAGCTCTCTATGCGTGCAGGGGTGAGGTTATTCGAAGCGAAGCGCTTGAATCGGATCGAGGCCGGCTGCCTTACGCGCCGGGTAGTAGCCAAAGAAGATTCCAACCGCCGCAGAGAATCCCGTGGCCAGCAGCACGGCCGATGCAGGTGTTGCCACGGTCCATCCCGTAAAGTGACCGACCAACGCCGCGCCACCCGCGCCCACGCCAAGGCCGACGATGCCGCCGAGCAGGCACATGACCACGCTCTCGACGAGGAACTGTGTGAGGACGTCGCCACCGCGAGCGCCGATGGCCATGCGAATGCCGATTTCGCGCGTCCGTTCGGTGACCGAAACGAGCATGATGTTCATGATGCCGATTCCACCGACGACCAGGGACACCGATGCAATCGCCGCCAGCAACGACGTCATCACGGAGCTGGTGCTTGTTGCCGCCTGCGCAATCGTCGTCTGATCGCGCACCGTAAAGTCGTCGGGCATGCCGGACACGATGCCGTGCGCGTCGCGCATGATGTCGCGAACCTCACTTTGCGCCGCCACCAGCACTGCGGGATCTGACGCACTCGCCAGAATCTGGCCGAGGAAGGTGAAGCCGTTCAGGCGAGTCTGTGCCGTGGTGTATGGCACCAGCACGACGTCGTCCTGATCTGCGCCACTCGCGGTCTGTCCCTTGCTTGCCAGGACGCCAACAATCGTGAACGGTGAACGACCAAGTCGAATCTCGCTGCCTACGGGATCCATATCCGGATAGAGATTCTTTGCGACCGTTGCACCGAGCACCACGACCTGCCGCTTGGCGCTTACGTCGTCGTCGGTGAAGAGTGCACCGCTGGTGACATTCCAGTTGCGGATCGTGAGATAGTCGGTCGACACGCCGTTCACTTCTGCGCGCCAGTTCTTCGAGTTGCCAACGATTTGCGTACGCGTCACGATCACCGGCGACACTGCGGAGAGCATCGTCGCCTGCGACTTGACCTTGGCGACATCCGCCACGGTCAGTCGATTGAACGATTGCGCGCCCTGACTCGCGCCACCCTGCACCGTAGAGCCCGCAGTGACAACGATGAGATTCGTGCCAAGATTCTCGATCTGGTGTTGAATCTGCGTTTGTGCCCCGTTACCGATGGCGACCATGATGATCACCGCGCCCACACCAATCACGATGCCAAGCATGGTGAGCAGCGTGCGCAACTTGTTCTTGAGGATGCTCGCCAGCGATATCTTGAGCAGCGTTGACTTCCTCATGCGGCCTCCTCGATCTCGGCGACGACTTCCTCGCCGATGGAATTGAGATCGTCGCTGGCGATGCGTCTGCCAACAACAGGGTGATCGCGAATGATCCGTCCGTCGCGAACTTCCACGATGCGCCGCGCGTATTGCGCGATGTCCGGCTCGTGCGTCACGATCAGGATGGTGATGCCTTGCTCATTGAGTTCCTGGAACAGCGCCATCACTTCGATGGACGTGCGTGAGTCGAGGTTGCCGGTTGGCTCGTCCGCGAGGAGGAGCGTTGGCTGCGTCACCATCGCCCGCGCAATCGCAACACGCTGCTGCTGCCCACCCGACAACTCGCTCGGCTCGTGATCGAGGCGTGTGCCGAGTCCAACGCGGACAAGCGCTTCTTCGGCGCGACGACGCGATTCCGCCGCGCTCGTCTCCTTTCTATAGAGGAGCGGTAGCTCCACGTTGTCGATCGCGCTGGTGCGCGCGAGGAGATTGAATCCCTGGAAGACGAAGCCGAGCTTCTCGTTGCGGAGATCGGCGAGCGCATTCCGGCTTGAACCGTTGACGAGTGTTCCGTCGAGCGCGTAGGTGCCCTCCGTCGGAACGTCAAGGCAACCGAGGATGTTCATCAGCGTGGACTTTCCCGATCCCGACGTGCCCATCACGGCGATCATCTCGCCGCGGCGGACCGTGAGATCGACGCCGCGAAGCGCGAACACCTGCGTGGTACCCATGGTGTAGACCTTCTTTACGCCACCGAGTTGTATGACCGGCGTGTCGAGGAGCGTGGTATCATTTGTCGTCGTCATGTCATCATCCTCCTCGATTAGAAGCCGCCAGGCGGACCGCCGCGACCACCACCCGCCGGCGCGGGCTGCAGCGGGTTCTTCGTGGCGGTCGCCGCGGTGGCGCCGGCCACGTTGGTGCCGAGTACGATTGCAGATCCGGCCGCGAGCTCCGCGGTTTCGACCTGTGTGCGTGTTCCGTCGCTGAGGCCGACGGCGACGCGGTGCTTCGTGAGCGCGCCAGATGCGTCGACGGTGTAGATCGTTCCCCGCTTCACTGAACCAGGTGCTCCGCCTGCTGCGCCTGGCGGTCTACGCATGCCCTGTTGGCCAGTCGGCGCGCCCGTGATCGCTGCGCCCGACGCAGGTGTCGTCTCGGCCGATACGACCACGGGCGGCGCAAACCGCAGCGCGGCGTTCGGAACGGTGAGCACGTTCTCCGCACTACCGGTGATGAACTTCGCCGTGGCCGTCATCCCTGGCAGCAGCTTGCCGTCTTCATTCTTCACGGAGATGATCGCGGTGTAGCTCACGACGTTGTTGACCGTCGTCGAGTTCAGGCGCACCTGCCTGACCGCGCCGCTGAATTGCCGGTCCTTGTATGACTGCACCGAGAAGCTCACCGGCTGTCCTGTCGTAATGAGGCCGATGTCGCTTTCGTCGACGTTCGCGAGGATCTGCATTTGCGAGAGATCATTCGCGATGACGAACAGCTTTGGCGCCGAGAGGCTCGCGGCGACTGTCTGCCCGACGTCCATGTCGCGCTCGACCACCACGCCGTCGATGGGCGCGTAGATGTTCGTGTACGCCAGGTTCTGCTGCG
>JBDTXZ010000292.1:0-5516 GCA_040005935.1 bacterium
TTCAGCGGTTCGATTGGCAAGCTCGCCACGCTCTACGAGGACGGCTTCCGCTGAGGAATGCGCGGCGAGCGAAGTAGATGTCGTCCTGAGCGACGCGAAGGACCTGCACCTGCCGTTGCGTTAGTCGTCGTGAGCGAACCGTCCGGAATTGTTCGTACTCGTGCGTTTGGCACCGGTTGCGTTGCTTTGCATCGCTCGTGCGGCATGGCGTCACCGAAACCAACCGTTGACAACCCCGTAGAGTGATATCATAGTGATATCACTCCAGCGGAGCTTTAAACCCAATGTTACGCGAAATCGAGTACAAGGCGTCGACAGGAATGATGTCGGCTTCAGTCGTTTTCATGGCAGTGCTCGCGAGCGCGGGCGGCCTCGCCTACGGCGTTCGCAGTCAATCGCCAATGACGGGCATAGCAGCCATGGCGGTGCTGCTCCTCTCGCTTGTTTGCGCCGGCGGATTCTTCGTCGTGAACCCTGGCGAAGCGAAGGTCCTGCAACTCTTCGGTGAGTACAAAGGCACCGTACGCACGCAGGGATTCTGGTTCGCGAATCCATTCCTCAGCAAGAAACCCATCTCCCTGCGCGTTCGAAACTTCGAGACCGCCAAGCTCAAGGTGAACGACAACCGCGCCAACCCTATCGAGATCGCTGCGATCGTCGTCTGGAAGGTGGTCGATACCGCGGAGGCGTTGTTCGAGGTCGACAGTTACATCACCTACGTCGCCGTCCAGAGTGAATCCGCGGTGCGTGCCGTGGCGCAATCGTATCCATACGACTCGCACGCCGACGACGAGGAAGCCCTCTCGACGCACACTGCCGAGGTGTCACTCTCGCTACAGAAAGCCATTCAGGATCGCCTCGCCAAGGCAGGCGTCGAGGTCGTTGAAGCCCGCATCTCGCACCTCGCCTACTCGCCGGAAATCGCACAGGCCATGTTGCAGCGCCAACAGGCGGGCGCCATCATTGCCGCGCGATCCAGGATTGTCGAAGGGGCAGTTGGCATGGTCGAGCATGCGCTCGAGATGCTTTCGAAGAAGGGCATCGTCGTGCTCGACGAAGAGAGAAAGGCGCAGATGGTGAGCAACCTGCTGGTCGTCCTCTGCTCGGAACGGGCGGCATCGCCAGTCGTGAACGCCGGCTCGATTTTCGGATAGCGCGGCTCGATCAGTGGCCGAGCGAAAGCCATTTCTTCTTCGCGTCGATCGAGCGTTGCTTGACGCCGTGCAGCGTTGGGCGAACGACGACCTTCGTTCGCTCAACGCCCAGATCGAGCTGCTGCTGCGAGATGCGCTCAAGCGCGCAGGCCGATTACCGCAGGAGGAGAACGGCGATAAGTAGGGCCGGGATTTCTGAGCGCCCGAGTGCGATGTTTGCGTAGCGCGGGAACCATTCCGAAACGGGAGCGATATCCGCTGTATGGCCAAACGCGAGAGGAATACTTCTACTGCGGGGTCGGTCGATCGCGCGCGCACTCGGGACAACGCGGGCTCCACGCCGCGAGTGCCCCCGACGTATTCGTCGAATGGAGCGCCGCAGTTCGACAATGCCCGCGCCCTGTCTCATGCGAAGGCAATTTGCGCCTTGCTCTTCGGCGTCTCCGGGTCGCGGACCTTTGCAATCCGCTATTGGGATGGCAGTACCGAACCAGCCCGCGGTGACGAGGCGCCGTTCACCTTCGTCGTGCATCGCGCCGGCGCACTGCGCCGCATGCTGCTTCCGCCCAATGAACTCTCCCTCATCGAGGGACTGCTTTCGGGCGACGTCGACATCGAGGGCGACGTCGAGAAGGCCATGTGGATGGGCGACGGAATCAACGAGCGCCTAAAATCTGCGAGCACCCTTTTTTCACTGTTCCGCAAACTCCTCGCACTCCCGCGCCAGGAGCCAGGCGCCAATGTGCATGAGCTGCGCGCGGAGCATACCGTCGGCCGGAGTGGCGCGGTGCATGTGCCCGAGCGCGATCGCGCCGCCATTCGGTATCACTACGACGTCGGCAACGACTTCTATTCGCTGTGGCTCGACCGGCGCATGCTCTACTCGTGCGCCTATTTCGCGGATGGCGCTGACGTGGAAGCAGAGCTCGAGGACGCGCAGCTCGCGAAGCTCGACATCATCTGCAAGAAGCTGCGACTGCGTCCTGGCGACCGTTTGCTCGACGTCGGCTGCGGTTGGGGCGCGCTGATCATGCACGCCACTCGCCACTACGGCGTCACCGCGCTCGGCATCACACTCAGCGACGCACAGGCCGAGCTGGCGCGGCAGCGCATCGCCGCAGAAGGCCTGAGTGATCGCTGCCGCGTGGAAATTCGTGACTATCGCCATCTCGAAAGTATCCCGCCGTTCGACAAGATCTCGAGCGTTGGGATGGTGGAGCACGTGGGAATCGAGAACTTGCCAACGTATTTCGACGCACTCTATCGCGCGTTGCGGCCGGGCGGTCTCCTGCTCAATCACGGTATCGTGAGCGCCTCATCGGCTCGCCCGGTGGGGCGCTGGGATTGGCTTGAAAAGCGCCTCTGGAAGCGCGACGCATTCCTCGATCAATACGTTTTTCCGGATGGCAGGCTGGGTCCATTGAGCGCCGTGATTGCCGGCGCCGAGCGTGTCGGTTTCGAGACGCGCGACGTCGAGAGTCTGCGCGAGCACTACGCGCTCACGTTGCGAGCGTGGCTTGCGCGTCTCATGCGGCATCGCGACGAAGCGATTGCGCTCACTGACGAGCGGACCTTCCGCATCTGGCGCGTCTACATGGCGGGTTCGGCGTTCGGCTTCGCCACGGGCCGGCTCAATATCGTGCAGACGCTGCTGTCCAGGCCCGACGCGGATGGACGCTCCGAACTTCCGCTCAGGCGCAACGATTTGCTGATGTAGCTGTCGTTGGAGTGCAGCGCCTGGCTGTCGTCCTGAGCGCAGCGAAGGACTTGCACGTGCCGTCCCGCCGTCGCGCCCCTCTTCGCACAGTAGGCGCATCACCGTATCTTCGGTCCGACCACATCCTCCCGGACCAGGAATCGGTGATGTCGACGTGAAGACCTCGAGGCGCGCGCTCGGCGCGCTGCTGCTGCTCTGTGCCGCACTGCTCATGCGCCCCGCCATTGCGTGGGCGCATGCGCACCTGAAAAAATCGGAACCAGCCACCGGATCGACGCTGTCAATGCCTCCCCACGCGATCCGGCTCTGGTTCAGCGAGAAGCCCGATCCGTCATTGACCACGGTCATACTCTCCGACTCCGCCGGAACGCCGTTCGCCACAGGGGCGCCGTCGCCGGATGCGGAGGGCCCACTCGCCGTCAGCATTCCAATCCGCGACGTGCTCGGCGCGGGGCTGTATACCGTCACGTGGACTACGGCGGGCTCGGATGGTCATCCGTCGAAGGGGCATTTCACCTTTCGGATCACCGGAGCACCGGCGGCCGCCGCACCGGTTACGACCCCTGTAATGCCACACGTCGCGCTCGACACCTCGATCAAGGCTGCGCCTCAGGATATCGCTGCAAGCGCGGTCACGCCCGCGTATGTCATCGCCCGCGCCATCTCATTGGCGGCGATGCTCGCGATGATGGGTGCGGTCGCGTTTCGGGTTGGTGTGTTGCCGCGTGTGCCGGGCCTCAGTGCGACGACGGAAATCGCGACGGCGGATCGCATCGCGACCATTTCCATCGCGATCGCAGTTGTATACGTGCTATCGGCCATGGCGCGACTCTACCTGCAAAGCCGCATGATCAGCGGCGGCTTCTTTGATGCGGATCACCTGCGCACCATGGGGATGGCCACCGAGTGGGGTTCGACATGGCGTCCGCAGTTCGGCGCGGGCGTTGTGGCATGCGTCGGCTTCGTACTCGTTCGCGGACGAGGTTTGCCCGCATGGGGAGTTGTTGGTTCCGTGATGCTGACGCTTGCGGCCGTAACGGCGGGGAGCGGGCATGCCTGGTCGTCGCCCCGGATGCCAGCGGTCGCCGTAATGGTGGACATGTTTCACATCATGGGTGCCGCGGGCTGGATGGGCTCACTCCTCTGGATGGCCGCGGTCGGGTTGCCCATCATTCAATCGTCGCGCGACAATCGGGCAAGGAGAGCGGCCGCGCTCGTGCAGGCTTTTTCCCCGCTGGCGCTTGTCTTCGCTGCCGTCGTCGGTATCTCGGGTGTCGCAAGCGCGTGGCTTCGCCTGGGCGTGCTCGACGCGCTGTGGAGCACCGCGTACGGGCAAGTGTTGCTCGTGAAGCTCGTGTTGCTCGCGGCCCTGGCGGCGATGGGGTTCCACAACTGGCGCCACCTGAGTCCTTCGCTGGGCACCGAGGAGGGAACAGCGCGACTCCAGCGTTCGGCGGCGATCGAGGTCGGGATCGGCCTGCTGGTCGTTATAGTGACGGCAGTGCTCGTCGCCACGCCGACGCCGTAGGGGGTGTGGTGAGCCGCTAACGAATGAGTTGGCGCGGCGCACAATCTTCGCCAATTTATCGTCCTGAACTTCCGTCGCCCAATTTGTCGTCCCTCGCTGCGCTCAGGACGATATTGCTGTCAATCCACCAGGGAGAAACGATGATTCGCCGCTCATTACGCCCAATCGCACTCGCCGTCGCACTAGTCTTCGCGACGGCCACCATCGCCATTGCGCACGACCTCTTCCTCAAGCCCGACGCATTCTTCGTCGCGCCAAATACGAGCGTGCACCTTACGGCGCTGAACGGCACGTTTTCGACGAGCGAAGGGAGCGTCACAGCCGATCGTCTTGTTGATCTCGCGATCGTTGGTCCTTCTGGCCGGGCGAAGGGCGACACCGCGACATGGAGCGCGAAAGGAAAGGCGAGCAAGTGGGTTGCGAAGGTAGGCGGCGCTGGCACGTACGTCGTCGGCGCATCGCTTCGGCCGAAGCTCATCACGTTGAAAGGTCCCGAGTTCAACTCCTACCTCGCAGAAGATGGGTTGCCTGACATCCTTGCGGCGCGAAAGGCAAATGGAGAGTTGGCAAAGCCCGCCACTGAGCGATATGCCAAGCATGTGAAGGCACTGGTACAAGTCGGCGATACGCGTAGCGCCGCATTCGGAACAGCTCTCGGCTACCCAGCGGAGTTGGTTCCACTCGACAATCCATATACAGCCGCGCGAGGTGCGCGCTCATTGCGCGTGAAGGCGCTGGTCGATGGCACGCCGGTGCCGAATCAAGTTGTGCTCGCGGGAGGTCGCACGGAGTCCGGCGCGCGTATCGTTGAGCAGTCGGTGCGAACCGATGCCCAGGGTATTGCCACCATTACGCTCGGCACACGTGGCGCGTGGTACGTCAAGTTCATCCGCATGGTGCGCGTTCCCGCCGTGCCGAAGGACTCGGTGGACTATGAGTCAAAGTGGGCGACACTCACATTCGCCGTGCGATAGCGCGGTCGCCGCGCCTGATCGCTGAACAGCCTATCGACGTCACCGCATCTGCCGCCGAACAAGCGACCAAGAGTCGAGGATTAGATTTCGTGTGTGACTATCGATCCCATTCTCCACGACGCGATTCGCACGCGACGCACCTT
>JBDTXZ010000293.1:0-5468 GCA_040005935.1 bacterium
CCAGTTCTCCAATTTCAATTGGGTCCTCCAGTCGGCCGCGCTCGAGGCGTCGATAAAGACGACGGACGGAGTGAGCCGAGGGGGCATCCTTCGCTGCCTCACGCTCCGCAGCCCACCGTGCTTCGGCAACGCGCATAAATCCGTTCACTCGGAGACGACCGATCTCAGCGAGCCAACGGCGCACCAGCATATCCGATGGCGGACCATCCACGAGCGAGATAGCAATCTTCGGCGACACGCGGGTCCAGGTGTCCACGATGGAGAACGTCCAGTTGATCTCGTGCTTGGAGAATCGAAGCCCCGTCAGCGCCGCGCGCGCCTCCGCCGCAGGCACGTCGAGAAACAGCGCAGCAATCCTGTTGCTCGTCCGCTGGGGCTGGTTGCGTCCGCCAGCACCGTCTCGTGCGAGATGATCGAGCGTCGCGAGCGCACGTTCATCCAGTTTGGCAATGGCGGGAACGAGGACGTCAAGCGCGCCGAGGTCCCTCCATAGACGTAGCGCGCCGCTCGGGCGTTCCACCTGCTGCATCGTCTTCACCAGCTCTTGCTGCACCCGCTCGGCGGACAGACGCGTGAGATGCGGCGCCGAATTTCCAATGGCGCGTCGCGTGTTTGCATCGATTTCGAATTGGTATCGTGCCGCAAACCGAATGGCCCGCAGAGCACGCAGGCGGTCTTCACGCATCCGCTGCTCGGCGTCACCAACGGCTCGCACGACGCGGGCGACGAGGTCGCGTTGGCCGCCGAATGGATCTCTAAGCTCGTCCGTCACTGGCCGATAGGCGATTGCATTGATGGTGAAGTCTCGTCGCGCGAGGTCATCATCCAAGCTGGCGCCAAACTCCACTTCAGCGTGACGACCATCAGTCCGGACATCGCGCCGAAAGGTGGTGACTTCGTGTGGAACGCCGGCGCCGTCGAGCACGCACACGGTTCCGAACTCGATACCCACCGGGATCGTGCGCTTGCGACCAAAAAGTTCGCGGACCTTTTCTGGTGTTGCCGAGGTGGCAATGTCCCAGTCGAGGGGCTCACCACCGAGGAATGCGTCTCGGATTGCTCCGCCAACGCACCACGCCTCGAACCCCGCCGTTTCGAGGCGGCGCGCAATGTCGAGTACGCTTGGCGTAGGACGGAGACGATGCATTCGTGGCGAATTGATAGCCGGTGATCCCAGCACAGCGCTGAGGTTAGGCCACGCCACGGAAGATTTGAAGTCCCATAGGGTTGGCAGATGGAAACGTTTGTAGCATATTACGTTCGTCGCATCCCCCACTCCCCCCGTCGATGCCCCCCATGCTCCCCTTTCTCGAGGCCGCCGCGGCCCATCCGGACTTCAAGCGCGACGTCCTGGATTTCGTACGTGGTGGCGACGCTAGCCGGATCGAACTTTCCGGCTACGCCCCGAGGGTGAAGGTTGAGCGTGTGCTGACACAGCTGCTGCACGCGCATCCGACGCTCCCCGTCGAACGTGTTCATGTTACGGCGCGCTCTGGCTGCTCGGACTTCACGGGGGAGCTCGTCGCCTACGCCGGCGACGCCGTGTACAGGTATCGCTTTTCCTGGTGCTGCTCGTGGAAAGCGGAACAGGAAGGCTGGAAGGATTGCTTCGGGTTCTGGGATCAAGCCCGCGCGGCGCGCGAATTCGGCTGGAACTGCTTTCAACGTTGGGAACCCGCCTGAACCTGCATTTGTCGCCCTGAGCGAGCGCAGCGAGTCGAAGGCCTGCGCCTCCGACTCGGCAGCCGACGACTCAAAGAGTCGAGCCAATCGCTTCCGAAGAACTCTCCGACTCCGCACCGGACTCGGCGCAGACCAAGCAGAGATCCAGCGCGCGCACCAGGTCCTGTACGAGATCTCGCCCGTCTTCTATTCCCACCGAAAGACGCAGCATCCCGTCTGAAATGCCCGCCGCCGCACGAGCCGCGGGATCCATCGACGAATGCGTCATCGTCGCGGGGTGCGCAACCAGACTTTCCACACCGCCGAGTGATTCAGCGAGCGTAAAACACTCGAGCGACTCCGCGACCGTTTGAGCGGCGACGCAACCACCGACGAGTGTAAACGACACCATCCCGCCAAAGCCGTCCTGCTGGCCAGCCGCCAGCGCGTGTCCCGGGTGCGACACCAATCCCGGATAGTGCACGGCCAGCACCGCAGGATGCGCCTCGAGCGCCGTCGCCACCGCGAGCGCATTCGCCTCGTGGATCCTCATGCGCGCAAACAGCGTACGCACGCCGCGTAAAGTCAAATAGCTGTCGAAAGGCGCGCCCGTGAGGCCGAGACAATTGGCCCACCATGTGAGTCGCTCCACATGCTCGGGATCACGAGCGACGACTGCTCCCCCAACAACGTCGCTGTGGCCGTTCAAGTACTTCGTCGTGGAGTGGACTACCAGGTCCGCACCCAGTGTGAGTGGCCGCTGTAATGCCGGCGACAGGAATGTGTTATCGGCAACCACTAATGCGCCGACTCGATGCCCAGCCTCACAGACCTTCCGAAGATCCGTAATGCGTAACAGGGGATTGCTCGGCGTCTCGATCCAGAGCAGTGCCGGACGACATCGCGCAATCACCTGTTCGACGTCCGGTGCCGTAAGATCCGCGAGTTCCAACTCGAACTGGTTGCGAGCGGCGAGCGCCCGAAGGAGGCGATACGTGCCGCCGTAGCAATCGTGCGCGGCCAGCACCTTGCCGCCCGCGGGAACGAAATGCAGCGCCAATGTCACGGCCGACATTCCCGAACTCGTCACCACCGCGCCCACGCCCTCCTCGAGCTCGGCCAAGGCATCCGCAAGCTGGTCGCGCGTCGGGTTGCCAGATCGCGTGTAGTCGTAGCGACGCTTCTGGTTGAACCCCGCGAACGAGAAATTCGTCGACAGGTGGAGCGGCGGCACGACGGCGCCATGATGCGCGTCGGTTGCAATACCGGCGCGAACACTGCGCGTAATCGTGGAACGAGATGAATTCGTGTGGTTCGACATCGTCAGTCAGCAAGAGTGGCGGAGAGGAGGACACCGAGGCGACGCTGCTCGGTGAGAAAGGCATCGTGTCCAAAGCGAGACTTGAGTGTGTGCATCGCCGCGAGATTCGGTAGCCGTCTCGCCATGGCGCGAAGTTGCGCGGGCGGAACCAGGGTGTCGCCCTGCGCGGCAATGACCGTCGTGTGCACTGGGATCGACTCGGGCGTCACACGATGCAGATCGACGGAGAGTGACAACGCGAGAAAACGCTCGGGCCGCATCCGCGTGGCAAACTTGTCGCCGGCACCAACGAGGTAGCGCTCGATGTCGAACTCCGCGTTCCGATTGGAGCACTCCGGAACAACATCGAAGCGCTCGGAGAACTCGCGAGCCGTGCGATACGTCGTCATGGCAAGCGCCCGTCCCAGCGCCATCGCTTCCGCAGCGCGGTCAGTTTCGAGTCCGAGCTCCACGATCCGGCGTTGAATGGAGCGAAGGCCGACGCCCATGGCCAACGGCTCGTGCGCGGCGCTGATCACGACAAGTCTGCGAACGCGCTCTGGCCAGCGTTCGGCAAGCGCAAGCGCAACCATTCCACCATACGACGCACCGACAATTGCCTCCAGCGTATCGATGCCGAGTTGGTCGAGCACTTCAATGATACGCGCCGCTTGGTCATGCGTCGTCACGATTGACGCGGGACGACCATCCTCACCGCGCCCGCCGTCGCGATAGTCCACACCAAGAACTCGACGGGTATCCGTGTCGATCGCTCGGCCGCGCCCCGCGACGCCTTCCCACCATCCGGGAGCCGCGTCGTCCTCGTTGCGAACGACGTGACGGTTCGCCGAGATGCCGCCAAGCGCAAGGACGACGGGAGCGTCAGGCAGGCCAATGATTTCGTGATCGAGCGCACGCGCCGGATCGAGCACCACTGCGGCGCTCACGTACAGTCCTCATCGAATCGCGCTGCGATGGGAAGCGCGTCCGCGAGCTCGAGCGCCGTGAGCAATACAGCCACGGCGTACGGCGTGGCAGACTCGATCGTCGTCCATGATCGCGTGGCGGTGTCGTTCGTATGAACGAGTGCACAGTTGGGAACTGCGCGATGGAGCAGTGCCGGCGCGCCACAGATTTCAATGGCCCAGCGAAAGCGTCGTGTGTCGCGCTCCGCAATCGGTGCGCTGGCACGGCGTCGTGGCGTCACACTTGTGGACACGAGGTCGCTCAGTAGCGCGGTGGCGGTTGGGACGCCGCCAGCGCCCGGGCCCGAGGCACACAGCGGTGCACGCCAACCGGTGAACACTTCAGCGTGATTGCCTTCGTCGCGCGTACGCGCGAGGGCGCTGTCGGCCGCCACAAGCACCGGCTCGACGGATGCCACGACCTCGCCCGCAACCAACGCACACTCGGCAACATGCCGCACCCGGACGCCCAGGCGTGCCGCGAGATGAACGAATCGAGCGGGATCAGGAAGCAGTGACGCGCGACGAATCGGCAGCGTCTCTGGTGCAACGCCAAATGCGGCCCACGCGACCAGCGCAATCTTGTCTGCTGCGTCGCGCCCATCGAGATCGCGCGACGCATCTGCTTCGGCGAAGCCAGCCACGCGAGCCTCGTCGAGTGCTTCGTTGAACGACGCACCGGTCTCGATGCGCGTGAGGACAAAGTTTGCGGTGCCATTCAGGATTCCCCGCACCTTCGCGGGTCCGCCAGCACCAAGTGACTCGTCCAACACACGGAGAATCGGCACACCGCCGCCGACCGCGGCATCGTAGCGCAACGTCGCCCCCGTACGGCGCGCCAGCGCGGACAGCTCGGTCCCGTGCGACGCGAGAAGGAATTTGTTGGCGGTCACCAGCGGCTGTCCGCGCCCCAGCACGGTCTCGGCGATGCGGCGAGCCGGATCGAGTCCGCCAATCGCTTCGATCACGACGTCCGCCTCCGACGCGAGGAAGGTTTCGACGTCGCTCGTGAGCAGTCCCGCGTCGAAAGTGGCATCTCGGCGACGCGTCACATCGCGCACCAGCACGCTGGTCAGCACGATCTCGATGCCGTGGCGCTCGGCGAGTGCGTCGCGACGCGACGCAAACTCACGAAGCAGCGCGCTACCGACCGCTCCACAGCCGGCAAGCGCAACGCGGACGCGCGATGATGCGGGGCGGCGCTGCAGCCAGGACGCCTGCTCTCGCGATTCGACTTCGACGACACTTGTCATGCGCATCCTCACGTTGAAAAAGAAAAAGGCCCCGATCCTTTGAGAGGATCGGGGCCGATCGGCGTTGTTCTGCCGCTTCGTCGACTATGCGCGCGCGCGCCGTCGCCCGTCCGTCTCTCCCGAGGGAAAACCGGTGGTAATCGACATGCACATGAGCATTCGCGCTGAGCGTAGCACTGTATTCGGCGTCATAGGTGTAGATACAAAAAGAGCCTGACGAGCCGCCAGGCATTTCGCGTTTTAGCAATTATTTTACGTGGCTGCAATAGGCGGCAAGTACCACGGGCG
>JBDTXZ010000294.1:0-5459 GCA_040005935.1 bacterium
CGAGGACCGCGCGAGTCGATTCGCCTGCTGGCGCAACGGCGCGTGCAGCGAATTTTCCGTGCTCGACGCGCACGGCGCCGACAATACTCGCAACGTCAACAGTGGCACCGGCCTTCGCGCGAATGGTGTCGAGTAGGCCAGCCGAGTCGACGACGCTCATTGGCACCGTTCCACCTCCTGCGACAAGCAATCGTGCTCGATCGTCGGGCTCGCGCACGCGCACTGCTTCAATGGCCAGGGCCGGAGGACTGCCGTTCCACCGCACTGCCAACCCAACCTTACGTAGCGCGATCAGCACATCACGCTCAGTGCGCGACGGCATCGCGTCGATCCCGACATCCACCGCATGGATGGTTGGATCCGCGACCACCGCGTCAAGATCACGCGCGAGCGCTGTCGTCGACGTCGCTCGCGTCCCAAACACCGCCGCGACTGGCCGCATGCTCCGCCACAGCGCGATCGCCAGCGTTGCCAGCAGCGCAGCACGAAGCAGCCACTCGGCGCTCGATCGGAGCTCAGCGCGTGAGCGCATACACTACGAGGTTCACGGCGAACTTTGTATTGTCCACCGACAGAAAGCGCTTGTTCTCCGGATGGTAGTTCCACTCGGAGCTGTAGTCCTTGCTGCTGTAAAGCAGCACGAGCCGGCCATTTCGCTCGACACCACTCAATGTCTTATGCACGAGGTTGTCGCCCCAACCATTGAGCTCATGGCTCGTGGTTGGCGGACCCTCCTCGAACACGAAGAACGACTTGTAGAGCGGATGCGTGTTCGGCAGTGGCTTGACTGGCCCATACACACGCGTGAGCTCCTCCATCGCCGTCTTGTGAAACGTGCCATCGATATCGTGATTGTGATCGTCCACGAAGAGCAGCCCGCCACGCTCCGCATAACGCTGCAGGTTGGTCCGCTCTGCGCTGCTGAATCGCACCGGCAGGTGCCCGGTCATGTAGATGAGCGGGTATCGAAACAGCGACGGCGACGCGAGCGGCACAATCACGCCCGACGGCGCGACGTTGATCTCCGTATAACGCGCAATGGTGTCGATGATGTTCGCGGGCACCAGCGGCGCGCTGTCCCAGTCTCCTGACTCGTACTGCGCAGTTGCGAAGACGAAGTCGCTCATGGCGTACCGAGCCATGGCGTAATGCCCGCGCGCTGTTCCGGCGCGCCACCAAGTGCCCTGCGTACGCGCGCCCAGACAAGCGGAATCGCCGCGTTGTCGCGCTTCCGTATCGCGCGAGCCGCGTCGTCGAGTGCAACCGCAAGCTGCGGTGCGTCACCAAGTGCCTCGACTCGCATCATGAGCAGCGAGTCCGCCGCGGCGTCAGGATCACCCGGGATGAGCGCCGTAACGCGCTCGAAGGTCGCGCTCCGACGCCGCACGATAGGATCGATCACCATTCTCGGCTCGCGGATGGACGTGACACCCTTGTCCTTACCGGCAAGACGCGCCTTCGCGATGTCCACGATCACCGCGCTCGGCCTACCGCGCAGGTAGATGCGCTCCGCCTGTCGCGCGCGCTGAATTGCTGCAAGCGCGATGCGCATCGGCGGCAGCGCCTTCGCCGGCTCACCCACCTCGAGTGCTCGGCCTGCGTCCCACATGGCGTTGAACGCTTCGAGCAGCGGCTTGTTGATGGCAAGAATCGGTGTTTCGTCGCCTTCGACATCCATCACATTCGCGCCGGCGCTTCCCGTCGCGGCGTCGGCGCGCTTGAGCACTTCTTCCGGCGTGAGTTTGCCAGGCTCTGGTGCGTCCGACCCTTCTTCCGCGAGCGGATCGGCGCCGAGTCGTTGGAAGACGACGTCGCCAACGCGCTTGCGCAACTTCCGCTGATCGTCGGCAAGGCGCTGTGACTCCTGTACGAGCAACGGACGCGTGAGGGAGGCCTGTCGCTTCACGAGCGCGGTCGTAAGGTCGATGAGCATCCGCTGGCTCAGGATCTGTCCTTCTGCCTCCGGCGGTGGCGCCGCGTCAACCGATACGGAGTCATATTCGTCAGCGCGCGCCACGCGCAGCGCACGCGTCTCCGAACTTCCGACGCCTGGCCCCGTGACGTTGTTCAAATCACGCGCGACGGCGCGAAGTTGGAGGATGTCGCCTGGCTTGAGCGCGAGCGAGTCGAGCGACACGCGCGCGTCGAGCGTGCCGTCTGGACGTCCGCCGAACGCGGCGTGTCCAATCGTCGTCGTGCGGAACGTGAAGTTCTCGCCGGCACCCGAGCTCACCACGAGCTCGAACGACGCGTCGCGCAGCCCAATGTCGTCGCGCAGCTGCGCATGCAAGGCGAGCGAACCAATGGCGCGACGAACGATCGTGTCATGCGCAGGAATGACGAGCGTTACGGCCGGCGCCGCATCCGCAATCGGTGCGAGCACAATCAGGCGATCGCGGCCAGCAGTTGAGTGCAATCGCACGAGAGCAGGCCGAGCGGGCATGCTGAGCGCAAGGCTCCATCCGCTGCCACGCTGCGCCACGCTCCGTGTCGCGGAGTCCGCAAATGCGGTGAGACGCGATGCCTCGCCTTTACCACTCACGGTAATCGTGCTGCCGACGAGCGCCTCGACGTTAGTCGGATCGTCAACGGTGATGGTGGGGCGCGCCGCATAACTCGGCGGCACGACGGCGACGTGCACCACCGCCAGAACATCCGTCACCTTCGCAGCCTCTGCAACCGCACGCGATGCCGTAGCGACTCGTTGATCAGCGACAGTCGGCTGAGCGATCGGAACTACCAGCGTGAGAGCGACGACGAACGTTGTCACGAGCGCCGGCAGCGCGAGAGATCGCAGCATCGCGCGCCGTGCTTCGTCCCACCACGGCGTGCCCAGGGCTTGCGCCTCCAGCGACGAAGACGCTACGCCATCTGCGATCGTGACCAGGGAATACCGCAATGAGGGCGTGCGTTCTTCGACCCACAACGCCACCCGCGACAGGGACCGCAATGGGCGCAGCTTCGTTGCGACCAACGCAGCTCCACCGGCGCTCGCCAGCGCGACGAAGATGAAGTTCAGCGACGACAATCCAAAGGCGCGCACCACGTCGAACAGTCCTGTCGCGATGGCGATCCCGGCGAGCAACGCGCGCAGCGAGATCACGATCGCCAACGAGCGTTGCAGTCGCAGGAGACGGGCATGCGCCGTCATGCGACGTCCGGCGTCGAGCGCGCGCGCACGATCAATTCGCCGATGCCGAGTATGAGCGCCAGCGCCAGGAGCCACCGCGCGAGCGGAGACGGACGATCTGCTCCGCTCCGCAACGCGTCGGCGCGCGCCGCATGACGCGATGTCCCAACGAACCGCGCGACAGTGGCCGAATCTGCGGCCGTTTCGGCGACGACGAGTCCACATGGCGCAAGCAAGCCGCGTGCAATTCGCTGGAATGGAGGGTGCAGCGCGATGTCGCCCGCGACGGGGAGCATGACGCCCACCTCACGAATGCATCCAGCGCCCAGCTGACTCTCCGCGGCCGCGCGCTGGCCGTCGGCCCAACGCGCCACCACGCGACCCGTTCGCGCAACGGCCACTCGGCCCAGCGCGGCGACGATCACGTCGTCACCAACGGCGAGCCCCTCAGCCGCAACGCGTGGCGCTGCCGACGTATCCCACCGCACCACAGTACCGCCGCCTCGCGCAAAGGCACTGTCGGTCGCGCTCAGTGCACCGCGAACCAATCGAGTTGTCATCGCACAATCGCGAGAGCCGCCGTTCACGCATTCAGCTGTCATCCCGCAGTCGCCAAGCGACGGTCGGGATCTGCTCTCAGCGCACGATGGCTTGCTACTGGCACCGCGCGGAGGAGATCCCGACACGCTGCGCGTGCGGGATGACAGCCGCATGAACCCACTTGCGCGGGACGAAAGGAGCGCTGGACCGAGTGGATCTGCTGAAGTAAGCGTTCGTTCGAGCCGCCACGGCGTCGACGAATCAGGTCGCGTTGCCACACGCTCCACGCGAATGGCACCTGGCCACATCGCGCGAACGCGAAGCGTCGCCGAATCAATTTCGCTCAACGCCATCGGCGACACGATATGCAACTGCACCGAATCCACGTCTGTCGCAATCGTTGCACTCACGCGACGGGCTGCAATCAGCGCGGCACTCAACGAACCCGGACTTTCCGTACGCGGCACACTTGCAAGCGAATCCCACGCGGCGCTCGCGAGCGCCGTCGGCACACTGTCAAATGCAATGACGGTGACGGGCGCTCCATCACTCACGAGTTTGCGCGCGAGCGTTACGGCGTCCTTCGCGTTTGCGACGGCGCGTGAGCGATCCAGAAGGATCACATGCGCCGTCGTACCGCGCGTTGGTGTAAGCACCGGGCGAGCGAACGCCGCGCCAGCGCACAGCAGCAGCAGCGCGCGAAGCAGCAGGAGCAAGAGATCGCGCGGTCGCGTGGCCACGCGACTCACTAGCGTGCGTTGGTCGGGAATGAATCGCGTCGTGGGCAGCACGTACGCGGCCGGTCGCTGGCGAGCGACCAGGTGCAGAACCACAACACCCGCCGCGGCGAGCGCTCCGATGGCAAATGCCCATGGCGCGAGGAACGTCATGCGCCCCGCCGAGCCGTTTCGCCGGCAATGCGACGAACGAGATGCGGTGCAGCTTCCGTCGTTGGAGCGCGCACGTAACGGATGCCGGCGGCGCGCGCGGCCGTCGCCATCTCATCGATCCAGCGCGAAAACGCGTCGCGATATCGTGCGCGCATTTCACCGTCGAGCAGGCGGCGCATCGCCGGTTGCTCTGGATCCACAGCGAGGACTGCTTCATCCGGCGGATTCAGCTCTTCCGTCGCCACGATGTGCACGACGATGATTTCGCCCTTCGACGCAACGCGTAGCGCCGCCGCAGCGAGCAATTCGTCCGCGTCGCCGAGGAGGTCGGTTATGACGACAATGCGTGAGGCGCGTGCACTGGCGACAAACGGCGCTATCGCTGTCGATCCAGCCGGCGACGTCGCATCGAGTGCCCGCATCATTTCCCGCAGCACGCTCCGTCGCGCGCGCGGTGCGAACACGGCCTGGTCGCTTCCCGCAATTGCCAGTCCGACGGGATCGGCTTCTGCGTGCGCGACCGCGGCGAGTCCCACTGCGAGTTCACGCGCGAGCCGCCACTTGTCCAAACCCGGAAGTGGAAAGGCCATCGACGCCGATGCATCGACGATCATGCTCGTGCGGAACGTTGCGCGATCAGTCGTGAGTCGCACGTACGCGCGATCACTGCGCGCTAAGAGCCGCCAGTCGACGCGACGTGGATCGTCACCCTGACGGTACGGCCGAAACTCACTGAACTCCGACGAGTTGCCGCGGAGCTGCGATGGATGCGCGCCGAGTGTCGCGCCCATCACGCGACGCGCCGCCGGCCAGCGGACGCCGCGGACGGCGTCGAGTAAAGCACCGTAAGGTCCCGTCGGCATTAGCGTCCCGCGGCGGTCAGGTGAACTTTACCGCAG
>JBDTXZ010000295.1:0-5457 GCA_040005935.1 bacterium
GCGATGCGTCGAGGGCGCGCGAGACGGCGACGCGAGAATGGGCGCATGATCTGTTGAACTCAGTGGAACCGAACGGCGTGCTCGTCACACTCGGCGATAACGACACGTTTCCACTTTGGTATGCGCAGGAAGTAGAGGGAATTCGCCGCGATGTGACTGTCGCGGTGACATCACTGTTGAACACGGATTGGTATCCGCGTGGATTGGCGCATCGTGTGATCGCGCCGTATGACGCCGCGCATGGACCTGCGGTGTATCGCGGTATTGCCACGCTGTCTCCTTCGTCGCCGGTGTTCTCGCTCACGGACGATCAGCTCGACGCCATTCCTGAATACGTCAATGTGCGCACGCCGCAAATATTCCAGGCTGGTTCTTTTCGCTCAGTCGTCGATCCGCGACGCCTTGAATTCGGCGTGCCAACGCGCGGTGACCTGATGGTTCTCCAACTCCTGAAGGACAATCTTGGCGTGCGGCCCTTTTACATCGCGCGCACATCGGGCGGCTACGTGCAGGCACTTGGGCTCGAGCCATACGCGCTCGTGCAGGGGCTCGCGTACAAGATTGCACCGACGGCCGTCGTTGCGTCGGAGGATACGATCCCTTCGCCGGGCACCGGTCATGTGGACGTCAAGAGAACACGCGCTCTCTGGGACACGTATGGCGCTCCGCCCGCGATGATTCGCCGCGGAGATTGGGTCGACCGGCCGTCGTTGGGAATTCCCGCGATTTATGTGTCGACTGCATTCACGCTCGCTGAGGTGTTGCTGCGAAAGGGCGATACGGTGCAGGCAGAGCGACTCCGCCGCGCGGCGGTGGATTTGGGCGAGGCCACGCGCACACTCGATCTGTTTGTGGCCGACGCGGCACCTCCGCCGAGTGCGGCGGCGGGAGATGGTCCGCGGGGGCGAGCGGTGCCGGTGAGGCCGTGAAGCTGTCTGACAACTAACTGCCCGCTCGCATTTGCACGCTCAACAACCGCGGACTGCGGTTCTGAGCCGGATTCCGCAACGCTGGCATGAACGATCGAAGGGCCACATGTTTACGGAATGTACCTTGGCGAGCCGAGCGCACGACAGACATTCAAAGCCGATGAGCGATGCTGCGGCTGCTAACGCTCGGAGGGCTGAGTCTCGTTGAAGATGGAGTGCCGGTTACGGGAGCTGCGTCGCAGCGCAGCAGGCTGGCACTCCTGGCTGTGCTGGCGACCGCGGGCCCGGCCGGCGTTTCACGCGATAAGGTGTTGGCGCTGCTCTGGCCCGAAAGCGATGACGAGCGCGCGCGACATGCGCTGAAGCAAGGCGTCTACGCGCTGCGGCGCGATCTCGGGAATGAGAATGCGATCGTCGGCACAGCGATGCTGTCGCTCGATACGTCGGTTGTGGCGAGCGACATCCGCGAGTTCGAGGACGCGATTGGACGTGGTGCGGACGCTGAGGCGATCGCGCTGTACGCGGGTCCGTTTCTCGATGGCGTATTCATCAAGGCGTCGGCCGATTTCGATCAATGGGCGGCGAACGAACGGAGTCGGCTCGCGCGTGCGCACATCGAAGCGATTGGGCGCCTTGCGAACGCGGCCGAAACAACGGGTGACGCTGAGGCAGCACTGCAGTGGTGGCGTCGCGCTGCCGCGGCCGAGCCGATGAGCGGCCGCGTCGCGCTGTCGCTCATGCGCGCGCTGGCCAATTCAGGCGACGTCAGCGCGGCGATACAGCACGCACGCGTGCATGACGCCATCGTACGCAACGAACTCGATTCACCTGCTGACGACGCGGTACTCTCGTTCGCCGAACAACTCCGTCGTGGCGAGTACGTTCCTCCTGTTCGCACGCCGGCTGCGAAACTGCCTGGCCGATTGACACCGCCAGCGTATGCGTCGCCAGAGGCTGAGCGCGTTGCCACGACCGCGGCAATGTTGTCGGCAAAATTCGGCGGCACCGCGGAACAGGTCGTGATTCCAGCGTCGCCACGAGCGCGTTGGCGACAGCATGTGCTCGCGACATTTGCCGTGCTACTCGGACTTGGTCTCGCGGCCTCGCAGATTCCGTCCGTGCGCGCGCGAGTCGTCACGATGCTGACCCAGGCGCGCGCGCCGCGATCGAACCGGCGAATTGTCGTGGCGACGTTCGAGAATCAAACCGGGGATCCAACGCTCGATCCGTACGGAGAACTCGCATCCGATTGGCTAGCACGCACGCTCCTCGAAGCCGACTTCGTGGTTGTCGATTCGCGAACATCCGCCACGATCACTCGAATGCTCGCGCGCATTACGCCGGAAGGCACGGCGCACGACCGCGCCGCATCGCTCGCGTCGCAAACAGGCGCGGGCACTGTCGTAACAGGCAGATATTATCTGCAAGGTGACTCGCTGCAGTTCGAAGCGAAGATCGTGGATCCCGTTCGTGGCGTCGTGCTTGACGCTCTTGGCCCGATCCAGGGGCCCAAGTCGGGAGGGCGTTCGCTCGTCGCCACGCTCGCGAATCGGGTGACGGCACGGATGGCCGCGAACGCGGGCACGACTCCTGGCGCAAGCACAGCGTCGCTCGTCGAACCGCCGTCTGCTGAAGCATTCGAGCAGACGAGCCGAGCGTGGGAGATGTTTTTCGCCAATCCGGCCGATACGGCGGCCGTGTTCGCGGAACTTGCACGCGCGTCAGCGACGGACTCGACGTACACCGCGCCGCTGCTGATGCGTGCGTACGTGCTCGACGTCAAGGGACAGTGGGCCGCGCTCGCACAGCTCCTCAAGGCGCTCGAGCCTCGACGGTCGGCGATGCAACGGACCGAGCGCGAGGCCATGGCCTTGTATGAATCCGATCTTCGGGGCGATCTGGCCGGCCGGCTCCGCGCATCGCGCGAGTTGCTACGTCTGCACCCGGGCTCGGCCGACATGGCGCTTCTCGTTGCCGTGTCCGCGTCCTACTTGAATCACCCAGCCGAGGCGTATCAGGCGTTGATTGCGGCGAGTCCGGACAGCGGGATCAACCAGGTATCGCCGATGTATTGGGCGTGGCGGGCCGTGAGCGAGCATGCATTGGGTCGCTACGACGAGGAGTTGCTCTCCGCGAGGCAGGCGCTGCGTCGTTTTCCGGCGAGTCCATTTGCCTCCCTCGCGTTCGCTCGCGTGTATGCCGCGCGCAGGCAAACTGGCGCGCTCGATTCCTTATTGGCGCGATCGGGGTTCAATGCGCCGACGCTCGGTGCAGGCGCGCGTCCTCTCGCGCTGCTCGCGGCGCGCGAACTGCGCGCGCATGGTCACGATCGTGAGGCAGCGACACTGTTTACGCGCATCTCCGCGTTTACGCCCCCGCGGAATGCGTCGAGGGAAGAACAACAGCAACATGCGTTGGCGCTGTATGAGGCCGGAGACTATGCGGGGTCGCGGGCGGTGTATACGTCACTCGCTGCCGCCACCCCGGGTGATCTCGATGTGATTGGCCGGCTCGGCGCGATTGCCGCGCGACTCAAGGATTCGGCCACTGTTAAGGCGATCGATGGCCGATTGGCGCAATCGCCGTCGCCGTACGATTTCGGTACGCGTTCTTTTTGGAGAGCGCATCTCGCGGCGCTCGGAGGGCGAGGTAGCGTTGCCGTGGCGCTGCTGCAAGAGGCCATTGCGCACGGCTATCGGCCGATGGATCTAGGCGTGATGACGCTGCACGACGACGGCGACTTCGCGGGTCTCTGGAGGGATTCGGAGTTCCGCGCGCTCGTGAGGCCCCGTGACGGCGGGGCGGTGATTCCGTAAAGCGTTGTTGCCGAGCGAGTTGACTCAATGGTGACCGGTCGCTGACTGGGTGTGTGCAGATTGTGCGCGCTGGTTTCACCCACACCATACTCGCCAATGCGCGCTCTTATGATCGCCTTGCTCGTTGTCATCGCGGCAACCGCCCAAGCTCAGCAAAACGCCCCGCGAGCCACGGGGCGCAGCATCAACGGCTTACCTGCGCTCAACTTCGATGCGGATGAAGGGTTCGGGTACGGGGCAATTGGACAGTACTACGACTACGGAGATGGGAGCGCCGAGCCGTATCGCTTCTCGTTGCAGCCGACGTTGTTTCTCACGACGCGAGGGCGGCGCGACGCCACACTGTTTCTCGATGCACCGCATTTGTTGCCGAATGGTTGGCGGTTGGGTGCACAGGTCGCTCGAGAGGAGCAACTCGCCGCACCGTTTTATGGAATTGGAAACAATTCCGAATCGCTCGAGACTGCGACCAAGGGAGCGAATCCATATTTCTATCGCTTTGGGCGAACGGTGTTGCGTGCCAATGCGGACGTTCAGCACGAGCTGTTCGCGCCCGCGTTGCGGTTGCTCGTTGGCGCGGGAACGCGCACTGCTGACGTAAAGACAGTTCCGTACGACTCGGGGACCACGCTCCTCGCGCAGCAGACGGGGAGAGCGAGTCTTCCAACGTCCAGCGTGCGATATGCCCGTGTTGGGCTCGTGTGGGACACCCGCGATCGCGAGATCGGCACGCACACCGGCAACTGGTCCGAGATGCTGGTCCAGCGCGCTGGTCGCGTGGCCGGTGGTGACCAGGTGTTCACGCGTATCACTGGAAGTGTTCGGCAGTATGTGCCGTTGTCCTCGACGGTGACGCTCGCTGAACGTGTGGTGATGCAGACTTTGCGTGGTGATCCGGCGATCTCGGAGATATTCGCCGTGCAGAGCTCCTTCAGGGATGACGAGGTGCTGGGTGGTGCCACATCGATTCGAGGCATTCCAAAGAATCGGTATGTCGGCAAGGGGGTGGCGTTCGCGAACTCGGAGCTGCGGTGGTCGGCGGCTTCCTTTGGTGTGGCCGGGAGACCAACTCGCTTGGTCTTGAGTGGTTTTGTTGATGCTGGCCGCGTGTGGGCGGATGGATTGGATTTGTCGGAGGTGGGGTCGGAACTACACGTCGGGTATGGTGGTGGAGTTCGGGCGGCGATTGGGCCGAGCTTTGTGGTCGCGACTGATGTTGGGCATTCGTCGCAGTCGGCGGCGGCTGTTTATATCGGGTTGGGGTACCTCTTTTAGGCATCCATCACCACGGCGGGTGCAGATCCTTCGACTCGCTGCGCTCGCTCAGGATGACACGGGGTGCAGATCCTTCGACTCGCTGCGCTCGCTCAGGATGACAACGGGTGCAGATCCTTCGGCTCGCTGCGCTCGCTCAGGATGACAACGGGTGCAGATCCTTCGACTCGCTGCGCTCGCTCAGGATGACAACGGGTGCAGGCTGACAACGGCGCTGCCCGTCGCTAGCTTCGCCGCCATGCGCAATACTCTCATCGCGGCCGCACTTGGCACCGCGCTCCTCGCGGCTCGCTCGGCGGCACAGACCCCACGTCCGGCAGTCCTCGTACTCGGGACCGGCGGCACGATTGGCTCGGCAGGCGACTATTGGGGCGGCAATCCTACGCGCGTTCCAATTGAGCAACTCGTCAAGGTGGCGGGAATCGATTCTGTCGCGA
>JBDTXZ010000296.1:0-5446 GCA_040005935.1 bacterium
CCTGACGCAGCTCACTGGCCAGCTTGAGACGATGCTTGTTGTCCTTGCTGAACCAGGACAGCTGGTTTGTCGCACCGACGCTCAGGTTGTCGCTCTTGGTGCTGAGATTGGAGCTGCCGCCAAACCCGATTGTGCGCGATGCACTGGTGCCGTCGGCAAAGCTGGAGTTGATGAGCACCGAGCCATTGGGCAGCAGCGTGTACGGCGTGCCGTAGTTGCGGAACGCGTTGAGGTTGATGCCGCTCTCGCTGAGAATCAGGTTGCGCAGATACGCGGTGTGCGAACCCTGAACGCTGCCGCCGTAATTGGTGCGCTCGCCGCTATGCGCCGGAAGTTCACCGGTAAGCTGCCCAACTGGTGTTTGCTTGTTCCAGTTGCCCGCGAACGTCATTCCGAACGTCTGTCCCGTGCTCGAACCAGGGGGCGTGAAATTCAAGCTGCCGAACACCGAGCCCTGGTCCTGTAGGCGATCGTTGGGAATTCCGCCACCGATGCTGGATGGAATGTGCGCGAGCTGCGTGAGCGCGAGGAGACGCGCAACGGAATCCGCCGACACGCCGCTGGCTTGCAGCGCCGTGGGATCCGTATTCATCAAGGTTTGCAAATCGTTCGCGCGACGACCGAGTTGATATGAGACGTTGTAATAGGCCTTGTCCATCACGATCGGCCCGGAGACGGCTCCGCCCAGCGAGAGGTTACTGTATTGCTGGCCAAGTGCACGGGCATTGCGATCGGTCCACTGCAGCTTGGGCGAGTCCACGTTGAGGCTCGAGCTGCGGCGAATGAAGTTGGAGCCCGACCCTGAATTGATGTTGAACTGACCGCCGCTGAACCCACCCTTGCTGACGTCGTACGGCGTGGTGTTCAATGAGCTCGACACCTGCGCATCGCGCGGAATATTCGATGCGCCAAACGGCGATCCATTCAGCGTCGACGAATTCTGGTCGGCCGAAAGGCCCAGCACGGAGAATCCTGCTGGATCACCATCCGCTCCGGTAACAGGCGTAACACCAGGGATCGACGCGGCCATGGCGTTCAGGTCGCCCTGCGATCCGGCCGCGACGGCCGCGGAGTTGGCCGTTTGTTCGTTGCCACCGACGTCAGCCTGCTTATCGTTCCGGTTTACACGTCCACGCTCCGCAACAGCACGCATTGTATCGAGCAACACCATGCGCGCCAGGCGCGCGTCCGCAACAAGGATATCCTGGTCCGCGGTGCGCTTGACCTCGAAGCGCTTTGGCGCAAAGCCAATCGCGGTGACGTTGAGGAAGTAGTCGCCCTCACCACCAGGAAAGGTGATGGTGAAGCGTCCACTCTTATCGGTGCGCGCGGTGCGGTTTACACCACCTTGCACAGACGTCGCAGTGACGTTCGCGTTTTCGACTGCGGCGTTATCGGGTCCTATAATCTGACCGCGAATGACGTCGACTGCTTGCGCGGCGGCCTGTGTTGCCGAAAGGATCACGGCAAAAAGGGCGGCCACTACTATGGAAAGGATGCGGCGGGACACGGAGCGTGCGGGAAGGGGGATAGTACTACCGGCCTCGACGCCCGGTTTGACACCCAAATCAGCGAAAGGGTGCCCACCGCTTATACCGCGGGTCTGGGCGGAGCGTTTGTTAGCGAAGGCAATGACCTGCCACACTTTGTAGATGCGCAGGGCGCTGCTCGTCAAAAGATAGACGGCCGACGAGTGAAGATGGCACGAATTTCCGCCTGATTGAACGGTCCACTTCGGTTGCACTGACCTACCTCCAACGAGCGTTTCTTCGCCGCGGTTTCACCGCTAAGTTGACACCATGATTCATCGACGCCTGATGTTTGTGGCCACCTTTGTGCTCGGTGCTTGCGCAGGGCGGTCAGCCGCCGTGTCGCCCGGGCCGAATACGGCCAACGCGCCGGTCGAGGCTGCACCCGCAGGGCCAAAGGCGGCGTGGTACGACACGATTCGCCCACTGACGACGCTCAGCAAGGGCTGGAATAGAATTCCCGGCCGCTACGGTACTGGCTGCGCGCACGATTCGACGTTCGCCTTCCGCGTGCGGCCCGGCCTGACCGACAAGGTCATGATCTTCCTGAACGGTGGGGGCGCGTGTTGGCGCGCGGCAGAGTGCGATCCGCACGGCAAGCCGACCTACACCATGTCCGCCGATTCGGCGAACGATGTCTCGGTCCGAACGGGACTCTTCGACGTCGCGAACCCACTCAACCCGGTTCGCGATTACACCATGGTATTCATCCCCTACTGCACTGGGGACGTGCACCTCGGGACGCGGCTGTCAGAATATCAGATACCGCGCGCAAAAGGAGCGCCTCGAACATTCGCCGTGCGCCATGGCGGTGCGGCCAACATCGAAGCAGTGCTGGACTGGGTCTACACCAACCTCAAGACGCCGAGCGTGGTGTTCGTCGCTGGAGTCAACGCAGGTGCCATCCCGTCTCCTGTAATCGCCTCGAGGATGGCCCGCCACTACCCACGCGCGCGCGTCGTGCAGCTCGGCGACGGCGCTGGCGGTTATCACGCGAGCATCGTTCCCAGTCTCATGGCTGGCTGGGGCGCAACGGAGTATCTGCAGACGGATCCAGCGTTTCGCATGGTGGATTCAGCGGATTTCAATTTCGAGCAGCTATACATCTCGTCCGCGCGCGCGGCACCAAAAGTTCACTTCGCGCAGGTGAATACCGTCGAGGACGCGACGCAGTTGTTCTTCTTGACGCTGCTTGGCGTGAAGGGGACGCCCCTCGCCAAGCTGCTGGCGACAGACATTGCGGAAGTGCGCAATGTGGCGCCGTGGTTCAGGACCTACACTGCTCCGGGTAAAGCGCATGCGATTCTCTGGTCGAATGCGCTGTACACGACCACTGTGGACAAGGTGCTGTTTCGCGACTGGCTGGAGGAGTTGCTGAACGGCGAAAGCGTCAACGACGTCGGCGAAAAGCTATTGATCAGGAAGCGATGAACGATCGTACGGCAATACCAGGCGCCTGCGCGGCGCACGTCGCAACACCCTGCCCGCACGACGATCGGTGAACGTGCCGTGATCCACTGCGATCACGCGTTCAACAACACCGCATCGATTCTCGTCGCATTCTAATCAGCCAGCGTCTTTCCCTCTAAAGACTCGTCCCATCAGGCGCGTGAGAACTGAACGCGCTCGAGATCACCGCCGCCACGGTCGATGACGATGTTGAACACGATACCGTGCGTGATACTGTCCTTGAGTGTCTTATCGCCAGTGCCTCGCGACATGCGGAATCGCCAGGCGCAAAGGAACGCAAAGAGCGACAACAGCGGGCACAAAGTCTAAGGCGGAAGGTTGGCCAATATGAAAATGGCGGCGGTACCTGTAGTCCTGGGAAGACGAAAGTTTGGTTGGTGCAGTCCTCCGCACCCTCTGCTCCTCTGCGTCCTCTGCGGTTAACGATTGCGAGACACAGCCCGAAAAATCCTTAGCTCCCGCCCGACCGATCATGGATTGGACCCTCGCGTTCCCGCAGCATTCCGGCTTTACGGCCTGCGTTGACCGCGGCGATTTCCGCCACGATCGAAAGCGCAATTTCGTCGGGCGTCTCCGCTCCGAGATCGAGTCCGACAGGGGAATGCACAGCGGAAGGAAATTCCGCGTCCGGATGGGGGAGGCGCGTACCGAGCAGCTCAGCCGTCCTTCGACGAGGACCCAGAACGCCGATGTACCCCGCGCCGGCATCGAGCATCGCATTGAGATACGCACGATCATGATTCGCGGAATGCGCCATCACGACGGCCGACGTGTGCTCATCGATGGGCACAAGTCCGCGAAGTGCGTTGGCGTCGTGGGTGAGATTTACGCACACGATGGCATCCGCGCCTGCAAAGCGAGTCGTCGTCGCGAAACCCGATCGATGATCGATGACTGTAACGTGCCAGCCCATCAGTTTCGCCAGCCGCGCGAGCGGTATCGCATCGGTCCCACCACCGCAGAGGACGAGGCGCGTCGCGGGGCGAACAACTTCACGCGCAACATCGTGTTCCTGCTCGCGCAACGAGACGTCGCCCTCGATGATGTCGTTCGTCTCGCTGAGGAGAAGCCGTGTTCCCACCGGGCGGCCCACGGCGTCCAAACGCAGGAGCGTCAACAGCGTAACCGCATCGCGTCGCGCAACCAGCCGATCATAAAAAGCAATCGCCTCACCGAGTGCCGCGCCGGCGAGGGGCTCGAGTAGCAGGTCGATGATGCCCTGACAGCCCATGCCAAGTCCGAGCACACCATCGTCTGACTCTCGTGTGTCATAGCGAACCACCTCGGCGCAGCCTGCCGCGAGCACATCGGGTGCACGCGCAATCACGTCAGCTTCCAGGCATCCGCCGCTTACCGCGCCAACGGTTTCGCCATTCACCCGCACGATCATCCTGGCGCCGACGCCGCGATAGACGGAGCCTTCGACCGACATCACCGTGGCGAGCATGATGCCTTCGCCTCGCGCGGAGGCGTCTGTGAGGGCGTGGCGAATCTGGTCGAGCTCGCGCATGAGGACAGGATGCTACGGAGTTATTGGAGGCGTTGCCATATTGGCCAATTCCAAAATACCTCACAAGCAGAAGGTCGCGGCGCCACCTTCGGGCACCGCGACCTCTTCACGAACAGCGCTCGGCCCGACCCTATCTCATCACTGCCCAGCCGTGATCGTGAAGGTGACCATGCGACTAGCCGGCGCCACAGCCGCATCGGTCTTCGCGTTCAACGTATAGAGGATGGGCAGTGCGGTCGCGCTCACGGCTGAAATTCCCGTGACGACGTCGACCCCCGATGTTCCGAGATGAGTCGAGCCTCGACTGGCCGCGCCGGCTGGCGCCGTGAGCTTGACCGCGAGCGACACTCCGGCTGGCATCGGCGCATCCAGCGAGGCGCTGATCTTCTGGTTCGACTCATTCGTCGTGATCGCGTAGTTCGTACTGCTCATCGAAGCGCTCGTCGGCGCTCGCTCGGCGCGCGGCGATTTCACAGTCATTGGACTGGCAGGACCCGAGATGGCCGCGCGGGACATCGACACCACGCTGAAGGTCACCGTTTGCGTGGCCGTTTGAGCGGACAGGCCAATTGAACTGCCGCTGAACGCCAATGCGCCCGTGAAAGCAACCGCCAGCCGATGAAATCGCATGCTTTGCTCGCCTGATTGGGGGCCAGAGCGGGAACGGCATCGTCCCTAGATCGCTCCTCTTCCCCATTCAGTATCGAACAGATCATGCCAATTCATTAGGCTGGCGGCTGTTTCACTGACAAATCGGGTCACATAGCTGACCCGAGCCCGGCCACCACCGACGCTTTTCCAACCGCTTTCTGCCCATCTTCCCGTGAAAAAGGACCCCCGATTTCATAGGGAATGCCGCACATTCTATCGCCGCGCCCCTTGACCGATCCGTGATGCTCCGCACAGCGCAAACTGGGCTTCTGTCCTTGGACCGGTG
>JBDTXZ010000297.1:0-5440 GCA_040005935.1 bacterium
TGAGCCGCACGACGCATCACGGAACGACTCCCGACGTGCGGGTCGAAGAGCGTGCGATCGTGCTGAGGCAGCGGCCGTACGGCCAGGGCGGCCTGCTGATGACCGATCGCGTGTTCAAGAACTTTGAGCTGTACCTCGAAACGAAACCCGACTCCGGAACCAATGGCGGCATCTTCTTCCGGTCGTCGGAAGGAGGTTCGGCATATCAAGTCGAGCTCGAAGGTGGCGGTGCTGGCGGGACGGGTAGCTTGTTCGGCGAGATGATGCAGGTCAGCACACCTGTAACGGCAACTGGCGTTCAATCCGTGTGGCGGCCGAACGACTGGAACGCAATGCGACTGCGCGTTGAAGGTGACGTTCCTCACGTAACGCTCTGGATCAACGACGCGCAGATTTACGATGTGAAGATGGGGCGCAACGACCTGATTGGTGGACGAACGGACGGCATGATCGCCCTGCAGACGCACTGGTCGTCGACGTATGGGCCCGTCGCCGGTTCGTACGACATGAGCGACTCGTGGAAGCCCGGAGCTGCGCATCGCTTTCGCAATGTCGCGATCAGGGAGTTGCCTCGGTGAAGACGTCTGTTGCAGCAGCGCTTATGGTCGCGAGCTGTTCGGTTGCGCTCGGAGCCCGAACGCTGTTGGCGCAAACGAACCACCCGACGATGATGACGAACACCATCGGCATGGAGTTCGTACGCATCGCACCCGGCTCAATGGTCGTTGGCCGATTTCAGCCTGCGTGTCCACGAGCCGATGCGACGCATTCGCGTCCTCGATGGACGCCGGCCGACTTCACGCGCTGCGAGCAGATGGCATCACGCGACGCAACCCCTGGCTTTACCGTGACCATCCCCCGCCCGTACTACATCGGCAGGTTCGAAGTAACGCAGCGCGAGTGGACACGCGTGATGGGCGCAAACCCATCGATCTTTCGGGACGGCAAGGTGCACGACGACGGCCAGCGCCATCCTGTGGACAACGTCACGTGGGCCGATGCGCAAGCGTTCATCCGCAAGCTCAACACACTCGACACCAGCGCGCGGTACCGACTGCCCACTGAATTCGAGTGGGAGTACGCCGCACGCGCCGGCAGCATCGCGGAACCGAGTTGGGACGACATTCGCGCGAGCGCGTGGGAACAGGACGTCGATCTCGGAACCACGCATCCGGTTGGCCTGAAGAAGCCGAATGCGTGGGGGCTTTACGACATGCTCGGCAACGTGTGGGAGTGGGTGAGTGACGTTTACAACGAGAAGCTGTTTGCTGATTCGTCGGAAGCAGGTGCGGGTCCTTCGCTGCGCTCACGACGACAAGACACACTGCGATCCGCACGACAAATTGGGCGACGCTCAACCCCACAGACGAACGTGCTCAAGGGCGGCTCATTCGTGTCCGACGTGAAGAACACAACGTGGTCGACCCACGCCGGCGGACCAGGCAGCGGCTTCGATGTTGGCTTTCGGATCGTCCGGGACATTCCGTAGCATCGTGAGCAGTTCTCTCCATTCCAGGCAAGAACAATGAACGTACGCGCGCTGCTCCTCGTGCTCGCTCTGGCCGCATCGGCCCGACTCTCCGCGCAATTGCCGCGCAGCACGCCCGAACGCCAAGGAGTCTCGTCGGCTGGCATTCTCTCGTTCGTGCAGGCCGCGGACACCGGCATCGACATGATGAACAGCTTCATGCTCGTGCGCCACGGCGTGGTGGTCGCCGAGGGCTGGTGGGGGCCGTACGATGCCAAGTCGCCGCACGTCTTGTACTCGCTGAGCAAGAGCTTTACGTCGACCGCGGTCGGTCTCGCCATTGCAGACGGCAAACTCAGCCTCGACGACGAAGTGCTCAAGTTCTTTCCAGAAGACGCACCGGCACAGCCGTCAGCCAACCTGCGCGCGATGCGTGTGCGCGACCTCCTTCGTATGTCCGCCGGACACCAGACGGAAGCATCGCTGTGGTCAGGCGCGCCCGGCGCGACAACCGAGCGACTGACCAAGACTTTCCTGGCGCACCCCGTTCCGTTTAAGCCGGGCACGCATTTCCTCTACAACTCGCCGGCGACGTACATGCTGTCGGCGATTACGCAGAAGGTCACCGGCATGGCGGTGCTCGACTACCTGCGTCCACGCTTGTTCGACCCACTCGGCATCGAGAACCCCACGTGGTTGGCGAGCCCGCAAGGCGTATCACTCGGGGCATTTGGCCTCATGGCACGCACGGAAGACATCGCGCGCATGGGCCAGCTGTACTTGCAGCACGGTGTCTGGAAGGGCAAGCAACTCATTCCCGCAGCGTGGGTCGCTGACGCAACGGCTCGACAGACGTCCAACGGCTCGGCGCCAACCAGCGACTGGGATCAAGGCTATGGCTACCAGTTCTGGCGCTCTCGTCATGGTTTCCGAGGCGACGGCGCGTTCGGGCAATACATGCTCGTTCTCCCCGAGGAAGACGCCGTGGTTGCCATTACCAGCGGCGTGCGAGACATGCAGTCGGTGATGAACCTCGTGTGGACCAAGCTTTTACCCGCGATGTCCAAGGGCGCGTTACCTGAAGACATCGCCGCGCAGCGCACGCTCAAGACCAAACTCTCGGCGCTTGTGGTTCGCGTGCCGACCGGACGGCCGAGCAGTGCGCTTGCGTCGAAGGTATCCGGACAGTGGTACGAGCTGCCCGACAACGAGCGCGGCATACGCGCCATCGCGATCGACTTTGCGTCGGGCGCGCCTGCGGTCCTCGTGCGCAACGCCACGGGAGACATTCGGACGCCGATGGGACTGGGCTCGTGGGCGAAGAGCCGCACGGGCTTCACCAATGGCATCAATACGCTACTGAGCGTTCCGTCGGACACTCCTATCGCCGCAAGCGGCGCCTGGACCGCCGATAGCGTGTTTACGCTCAAGCTCGTCGCGCCGGAAACGCCTTTCTATTCGATGCTCACGTTCCGCTTTGACGGTGAGCGGTTGCTGCTCGACAGCGAGCATAACGTAAGCTTTGGCCCGACGAAGCAGCCGCAGCTTATCGGGACGTCCGCTCGGAGCCGGTAGCTGCTATTCGTTGGGGGAACGGATGTCATCCCGCAAGCGTGAGCGCAGCGAGCCAGTGTCGGGATCTACCGTCCGCGCGCGCGCTGCACACTACCGGGCACTGATAGTAGTTCCCGATACTCGCTTCGCTCCGGCGGGATGACAATCCTCGCCTGAACCGGATCGCTGTTACGCCAACGCGGCTGACGCGCGATGCCTCGCGCACGTGCACGTCGCGCGCACCAGGTCGCGCGCGGGCGGATACATGTGGTAGTACATCGCCCCCACCATCGGGATGAACACCAACATATTGTAAATCAGGTGCAGCTCGATCCGCGGAATCCAGATCTGGCCAATGCTCGTCGGCACACTGCCCCCGAACCAGAACACTCCAGTCTGCGCCTGGTAGAACAGGATGAAGTGCTCGATGTGATGCCAGAACTGAATCCAGAACGAGGCCATCCACCATGCGTACGACGTCCCCGTAAACCCCTTTCTGAGCACCCACAGTCCGATCAACATTACCAGCGCGAATCCGTAGTGCAGCACTTCGGACTTCATCAGCCATGGGTTGTACATCCCCAACAACCCCATCGACATCGCACGCGTCCAGTGCATTGCGAAAAACTGATACGCCTGCACGATGTGCTCGAGCCAGTGGAACAGCACGACGGCCATGAAGCTCAGCAACGCCGCCCTGTGCCAGCGTGAGTTGAGCATCTGCTGGAAGCCTTCGAACGGCCGTCCAGCAATGGATTGAACACCGGGCGTCGAGATCGACATGTATCCTCCTGACCCATCAACGTGAAGGTTGTTACCGATTGACGACGCAGCTACCGCTGCCCCTGGGGCGCGCCATCAGTATCTGCGAAACTCAGCCTAGACGCGGACGAGCGTCCCAACTGGTCGAGACAGCATCATGGCTGAGGCGTGGGCTGTGTGGGGCAGCACGTCGCACGGCGGGTTCCCGCGAACAGCGGCATTGGCGGCTCTGCGGCATGCGCCAAACTTGCAATCTGGACGTCCGCTTGGCAACGGTGAATATTTCCGCCCTTCCCTTTCACTTCGACAGGAGCGCCCGGACTTGATTCACGTTGTCGATGTCATGCAGGGCACGCTCCCCGTGCTCATCCTGAAAGCGCTGTCGCTGGAGTCGATGCACGGCTGGGGAATCAGCGAGCATGTCGAACGCATGTCGGGCGGCGCGTTCAAGGTCGGACAGGGGTCCCTCTATCCGGCGCTCCACCGGTTCGAGGCCAGCGGGTGGGTTCTGTCTCACTGGCGGACCACCGAGAACAACCGTCTCGCGCGATACTATCAGCTCACGCCGGTCGGGCGAAAGGCACTCGCTGATGAGGTGCAGGCGTGGCGCTATTACGCGGATGCCATGCAGCGCGTCATGGAATCGGACTAGCCGTCACGGCTACTTCTTCTTCCCCCGAAACTTCTGCAACGCAGCAAGGATCTTCTCCTGATTCTTCACGATCGCAAGCTGGTTCCGGACAATCTTCGCCTGATTGCCAAGCAACAGGTCGAGCCGCGCTTGATTCTTGATGATCCGATTCTGGTTCGATATGATCATTCGCTCGTTTGCGATGATCGTGCGTTGGTTTCCGAGAGTCGCCTGTGCCATTGACCGCCCCTGTGTTTGGAAGTTCGCTTCACTCGACAAAACTTGGTTCCGGCGCAATGCCTCGTAGTACCGGCAGCGCAGCGATGACCTGCTCCCGACTCATGCCCAGGAGCGCGTGCCGCTCGATGAGCGCATCCAGATCAACCGGGTAGAGGTTCCCCCGGCGAGCATCTGCCAGTCCGGCAATGTTACGCGCATCGATCGCTTGCGCCGCCCACTCCACGTATCGCGCGCGATCGTCCGCGGTGCCGGCATCTCCACGACGCTGCGTGATGCGTCGCAACCGTCGCACGCTCTCACTCGGCAACGGCTGCAGCGCTGGGTCGCCGGCGCCCATGAAACCCTCCCACGCGACGTTCTCGTCCGACGACAGGCGTTGACTCACTTCCGCGAACGAGACGGTTCCGAAATACAGCATCGCATGCGCAGCGAAGAGATCAAAATGCGCCATCGCTTCGTACGCGCCGGCGACAATGAGGTCGATCTGATCCGCCTCCACGCCGAGCGCAGAATCGTACCTCGCGAGCGTGTCGAGTGCCGGCACGCGCGTACCCGACGCCGCAGCTTCAAACGCGAGCGCCAATCGCTCGACAGCCCGCAATCCCCACGCGATACCAGTAGAGAACAATGGATCGACGAACGCGTACGCATGCGGCATCATCGCCCACCGGTCGCCGGCGGCTCGCGTCAGCCGGTGCTGGATGAGCGGCCGGTACGCGATGGGCTTCATCGGTGTCGCGTCACGAAACGCGGCCGCCAACGTCGGATACCTGTCGAGCAACGTG
>JBDTXZ010000298.1:0-5424 GCA_040005935.1 bacterium
GCGCGCGATTCGCTGACGCATGCCATCAACGCGCGCGTCGGAGAAATTCACGATGCGCTGCTTCGCATGCGCGACGTGAAGGAGCAGGTGTCAAAGTTTGTGGATCGCACGAAAGAAACGCCGACGGCCGCAGCGATTGCCGGCAAGGGCAAGGAGATCACGGGTAAGGTCGAAACGCTCGAGCCGCAGCTGTCGACGAAGGCGGCGAACGGACAGGACGTGATCAACTACCGCAACGGCATCAACGCGCAATACTCCTTCCTGCTCGGCAACATCGAAGGCAACGACATGGTATCGCAGCCGTCGCGCGAGCGGTTCGCCGAATTGGAGAAGATGTGGTCGGTGCTGCGCGGGCAGATCGATACGCTCGAGAATCAGGACGTACCCTCGTTCAACAAGTTGTTGCAGGACGGAGGTGTTTCTGGCGTCATCATCCAGAACAAGAAGTTGGCCCCCAAAATAGTCATGTAAGGCAGGAGAGAGTGCAGCGAGCCTCGTCAAACCCCCAGACTTCGGTGACGTTGTATCGCGCTTCTCGGAGTGTGAGCGTCAGGCCGACATCACACGCGATTCGCGTGACTCAACGTGTCCTCCGTCCGAGGCGCACCGTCGAACTCTGCCTGCCACGGAGCAATCCGTGGGCATCCGCCAAATCCGCGCGCATCCGCGTTTGGAGTTGTTCAGGCGCTGTCTTCGAGGCGGTGGTCGACCGCCGTTGCGGGTGATCTGTTGGAACTGACGTAACGCGGATTTACCCGGTGTGGCGAATCGCCGCGGATCCTCGGCGACGGTCGCTCGTGCGGCGTTGACATCCATTCGCACCCTAACTGAACAGCATTGTGGCTAGGGCGGCCTACCGGCGTCGTGCCGTAATGAGCGTCGCGATTTCATCGGGCCGGGGGTTGATGAAGTCGAGCCGCACCCGACCATCGGGCAGTGTGCTTACCGCTGCGGGGATGGAACTGTTCGTCAGCATCCACCCCGCCGGCAGCACCACAGCATTCGCTGGACGTCCAAAACTCCTGTCCCATACGAGCTCATCGCCCACGAGCTTGTAGCGCGCTGTGTCGGTGTACGTCTCGAACATCCGCAACCGCACCGACGTGCCAGCCGTCACTTCAGGAAAGCGAAACACGACGACCTCCGTCTGCGGCGTAACGTCCTTCACGTCGAGCTTAGCACGGGTAATCGCATCGCCCTTCAATGTCTCCGACGTAAGCTGCTCGCCGGTATCGAGATTGAGTGCGCGCGGTCCGGCCACGGTGCTGCCCGCGCGCACGATGTTGAGATATGTGCTCGTGCCGGGACGCGACTCCGTGTAGTCGTGGTAGAGATCGAACGCGCTCGTTTCCGGCTGGCGCAGGAAGTAGACGATCTCACGATTCTGGTGCGCGCGCTCATCGAGTCTCGCGGCGGCGCTCGATTTCGCAGCGGCCAATTCGCGTACAGGTACCGCACGCATCGTGACCGCGGCCTCCGACGGCGTGTCATTCCAGAAACTGATGCCGACCCGGCCATCGGGCTCCTGAAGGACCTGCGCCGGAAAGCTCGACGAAATGAGCTCGTAGCCTCTTGGCAATACCACCGCGTTGCGCTTGATGCCAAGCCCTCGCGTGAAGACGATGGTGTCACCGCGCTTGTAGTAGCTGAGTGAGTCCTCGTATGTCTTGAGAATGAGGAGGCGCGCTTCTCCGCCGTCAGCCGGTACGGGACGCGACAGCCTGACTCGGATGTAGGTCTGCGTTGTATCGCGGCTCGCAACACCGCCAGCGCGCGCCTCGAGAGCGCCCACGACGTCGAACGCCAACGGCTTGCCCGTCGCGCGATCGCTCACGCTTTCATCCGTCGCGACGCTGCCCTTTCGAATGGGATTGAGGTAGTACGTTGCACCAGCCGTTGTGGCCGTTACTTCATAAATGATTCGAAACTTCGCGGAGCCGGGCGCTAGCAGCTCGTATCGCGTATAGGCGTCGGACTCAGTTTGACGCGCAGGCGTCTGTGCCGCGAGTGCGGTCGTCGCGGAGACAATGAGCAAGGCTGAGAGAATTGAGCGCATGACGACCAAGATGCGCATCCGATGCGCTCAACGCCACGCGCACTCCCGCTCTCCGCGCACCGCTGCTATAACGTAGGCACCCTGAACCTCGGCGGCTCGTGTCCCTCATTCGTCTCTGCGCACACGTCGCAACCGCAACTACGGTGTGTGCAGTCTTTGCGCTTCTCGCTCTCGCTCCGGTACCTGCCGCGGCGCAACGTCCCGAAACAGGCATCGTCGTCGGCCGAGTCACGACGCGTGGCGACAGCGGCGTTTCGGCGCCAGCGAGCAATGCCACGATCTCGCTCATTGGCAGCGCACTGGGTGCGACGACACACGATGATGGCCGCTTCGTTCTCGATCGCGTGCCAGCGGGTTCGGTCATCCTGCGCGTCCGCCTGCTCGGGTACCGTACCGTGGAGCGCGCAGTCCGCGTACGGCCAGGCGACACGGTTCGCGTCGACGTGATGCTGCAAACGGAAGCGCAGCTGCTGTCTGCCGTTCGCACGGACGCACGACAAGCCGACGTCGAGATGTTCCTCTCCAAGCCGAATATTTCCACGCTCGCCATGAGCTCGGCGGCGATGACCGGCGTGCCTCGTGTTGGTGAGCCGGACCTCGTTCGTATTGTCCAACTGCTTCCAGGCGTCGCGGCGCGCAACGATTTCAACACGGGCCTCAACGTTCGCGGCGGCGAGGCGGACCAGAATCTCATTCTTCTCGATGGCTATCCGATTTACAACCCATTTCACCTCGGCGGCTTGTTCAGCACGTTCATGGATGCGACGGTTGGTGGCATCGAGCTCATGACCGGTGCATTCCCATCGCGTTACGGCGGCCATCTCTCGAGTGTACTCGACGTCCACTCGGCCGACGACCTGAGGCCGGGCGTACACACCACCACCGATATTTCCGCACTTGGCGCAACAGCCCGACTCGCCGGTTCGTTCGGCGACGGCAACGGGACGTGGAGCGTCGCTGGACGCCGCACCTATGCGGACGCTGTCACGTCCATCTTTACCAACAACATCTTTCCGTATCATTTCAGCGACTTCAACGGGCGGGCGACGTATGCGCTTCCGGGAAACCTTCGCCTTGCGGTCACCGCGTACGCGGGAAAGGACGTTTTAGACGCGAACCTCGCGGAGTTCGCGAGCGACTCAACGCTGTCGAAGACGAGCAGAGGGCAGTGGGCATTCAATTGGGGCAACCAGGTCCTCGGCGCGACGATCTCCAAGGACATCCGCGACAACATCACGATTGAACAGCGCGTTTCCACGTCGGGGTTCTCGACGCTGCTCGATCTCGGGGACGGAGCGTTCGCTCAGCGCAGCGAGATTCGCGACGCACGCCTGTACGGAACGCTCGCGGTCCGCGGGGAATCGCACGACCGCTCAATCGGGTATGATATCGCCACGCAGCGCATTCGATACGCGTCTGGATCGAAGCAGACTGGCACCAATGATTTTGATCTTACGCAGCGACCGCTCACGACGGCCGTGTGGGTTGATGACATGTGGCGTCTCTCGTCCAGATGGCTCGTCGAGAGCGGTTTACGCGCCGAGGCTTTGAGTGCGCGCGATTGGATTGCACTGTCTCCGCGAGTGTCCGTGAAGTACTTCGCGACGCCCGAGCTCGCGCTCACCGCGGGTGTGGGCAGAGTGACGCAGACGATGCAGTCACTGACTGGTGACGGTCCGTTGCGGTACTTCGACATCTGGCTATCCAGCGATGAGTTCATCCCCGTGGCGACGGCGTGGCACTATGTCGCTGGTGCGGAGCGACGAGTGAGCGACGCCGGATCTGTGCGCGTGGAAGGCTACGTAAAGCGGTATGATCGCGTGCTTGAAGCAAACAGGTCGGAAGACCCTGGCATACGCGGCGACGAGTTTCTCTCCGCGCAGGGGCTTGCCTACGGCGCCGACGTGCTCGCGCGATGGCAGCCGAAAAGTGGTGCCGCGGGGTGGATCACGTACTCGTATGGCGTGAGCTCGCGTTCGCGCAATGGCGTCACGTGGGCGCCAGGCAATGACCGGCGTCATGATCTCAACATCGTGGGTACGTGGCCGCTGGCGAAGTATCGCCTTGGCGCTCGATTCGGCTATGCGACAGGAACGCCGTTCACGCCGATTGTCGGCGGGGTGACCAGACGCGTCTATGATCCATCGCTCGACCGATGGGGAACTGGCGATCCGGAAACACTCATCGAGTCGCTGGGTGGTGCGCATAACAGCGCGCGCTTTCCCGCAAATCATCGCCTGGACTTTGACGTCTCGCGTGAGTTTCAGCTTCGCCGCGCAACGGTGTCGCCGTATGTAAGCATCGCGAACGCGTACAACGCAAAGAACGTCTTCGTCTATCTCTACAAGTATTCCACGGACGAGCCAAGTCGCCGCGCCATTTCGCAGTTTCCAGTGCTGCCGAGTGCGGGGGTGCGCGTTGCGTATTAGCCCTCTGTGTCATCCCGAGTGTCGTGATCTACGCCATCGGCGCTCGGGAAGGCCAATGGAGAAGGGACGGTGGATCCCGACGGTCGTTTCACTCCTGCGGAATGACAATACACGTGCGCTCCGCCTGCCCTCGATCGCAATGCTGCTGCTCGTCGTAGCGTGCGACATCGAGAAAGTCGCTATTCCGCGAACTGACCAGCACGTTGCCATGCACGCGGTGTTGAGCGCCACCGCCGCGACGCAAGTGGTATTGCTCGAGCGGACGCGGAATGGATCCGTCACCGTGAGAGCGCCGTCGTTCGAACTCGAGGATGCCATTGGCAGCGACGAAGGAATCGCGGAGTCGGGCGCCGTTGTCACGTTGGTGACTCCAAGTGGACAGACGCTGCTTGCACGCGAGGACATCGCGGTTGCAATCGGCACCGGGGCTGGCGTTTACCGCTTCGCGTTGCCGGGTAGCGCACTCACAAGGAACGCGAGCTATCACTTATCAGTGCGTACGAGCAAAGGTGAGCTCCTCAGCGCGCAGACGTCCGTGCCCAGCGGCAGCGCCGCGGACGTTGCCGAGTCGCGGGTGTTCAATCGCGTAACGGATACGATGCTCGTCGAATGGCCAGCAACACCGGGAGCGCGGAGTTACTTCGTGCGCATCGAGACACCGTTCGGGCCTCGCTCCTTTTTTACAGACAGCACGAGGGTGCGGCTATCCGGTGAATTGCGGAATGTCGCGCTCGACGAACTCCCCCGTGTCTTCATTCCCGGGTTCCCGCAGGCCATCACCGTCTCGGCAGTGGATTCCAACTTCTACGACTGGTTCCGGACGCGTAACGATGCGCTTTCGGGCACCGGGTTGATCAACCGGGTGAGTGGAGGACTCGGCGTATTCGGCTCGTTGGTGCGGCTGCGGTTTCAGGACGTGAGCGTCGTGATGCCGCAAAC
>JBDTXZ010000299.1:0-5421 GCA_040005935.1 bacterium
GGGCGGTTTCAACCGGTCGACGCAACACCCTGTCATCCCGCGGGAGCGAGCGCAGTGAGCGAGTGTCGGGATCCACCGGACGATTCCCGCGCAGCAGGCCCGCGCCTGGACGAATAGCAGATCCCGACATTCGCTCCGCTCATGGGGGATGACATATCACGATAGTGTTGCGTCCACCTGTTGCACCCATCCGGGCAACCTTCGCATAACCACTCGAGAGACTCAACATGGCGCCGTATAGCCGACGCGAATTTACCAGGATGGCGTTGCTGGCCCTTCCTGCGGGCAAGCTGTTGACGGCGGCCCGTTTCCTCGGTGCGCCCGAGCGTAGCGGCGTGCAGCTAGGGCTCAACGTCCCGTATAGCTTCGGCAACAACACCATGGGCGCTGAGGAGGTGCTCAAGAATTGTGTCCAGCTTGGTGTGGGTTCGTTGGAACTGCGCTCGCAACCGGTGGAGGCGTTTCTTGGCGCGCCGGTGGCGTCACCGCCGGCCCCTCGCACGGCCGATTCCACGACGAAGGCAGCCGCGGCGGCGTTGCAGAAATCGTATGGGGAGCAACTGCGGCAGTGGCGGCTGGGTGCGGCGCCTGCGGGGGCGGCGGCTCTTCGTCGCAAGTATGAGGACGCTGGCGTCAAGATCGACATCGTCAAGTTCGACAACATCTATGCGATGGTGGACGGCGAACTCGATTACGCATTCGCCCTTGCGAAGGCGCTCGGCGCGCGAGCGATCTCGTGCGAGATCTCGACGAAGGATGATGACTTGCGTCGCGTTGGGAGTTTTGCGGACACGCACCAACTCATGGTTGGCTATCACGGACACACCAAGGTGACGCCCGCCATTTGGGAAAACGCGTTTTCGCTTGCCAGGCATAATGGCGCAAATGTGGATCTTGGGCATTTCATCGCCGGCAACAATTACTCGCCGGTGGAGTTCATCAAGAAGTACCATGATCGCATTACGCACGTGCACGTGAAGGATCGGAAGCTCAATGAGGGCCCGAATGTGCCGTTCGGCACTGGTGATACGCCGATTGTCGAAGTGTTGCGCCTGATACGGGACAACAACTGGCCGATGCAGGCAACGATCGAGTTCGAGTATCCTGTTCCGGCGGGTTCCGACCGTATGACGGAAATTGCGCGATCCCTGAAGTACTGTCGCGACGCGCTGATCTAGGTCGTTTGCCGGTTCTCATTCGAAAATTGGAATGAGAGGCCCCTCAGAGCCGTGATCCTCGCAATGCGGCGGTGCCCCGCGCGGCGGCAGGCGCTGCTGCCACAGAGAGTGATTGTCGTCCTGAGCGCAGCGAAGGACCTGCACTCCGTAAAGAAAAGGGCGTGCAGGTCCTTCGACTCGCTTCGCTCGCTCAGGACGACAGAGATGCTTCTATTGAAGCCGGGCAACCGCCAATCGCAGCGATGTACTCGGGAACGCGCCGCCGTTGGTCTCGAGACGAATCAGCTGGTTGAGCGCTTGCGTACCAGTGATCTCATACCAGAGCACGCCGCCGCCGCGCATTGTCGTGACGCCCACCGGCGCGAAGGTGCCGAACGTGCGTGCCTGCGGTATGAGCGGATACGTCAACGTGTACGTGGAAGGGAAGTCAGTATTCAGCCCCGCGTAGATACTTCTGAAATTCCACGTCGGCATTTGCATATCGATGCTCGGCGACGCCAGACCAGGATAGTCGTCCGCGTAGAACGAAGTCGCCCAGCCTCCGAGCAGTTGATCGATCGACACGCCGGCCCGCGCGGTGAGGTTGGTAACGCCAGATGTCGTGGACTGTGTCAATGCAGTGAGGAATGCAGCGTCGGACACGCCGTACCTATCGAGCGCGTACCTCGCGAGTGACCACGACGAGGCGTAGTAGTACAACGCGTTGTCGCTCGGCGTTGCGCCAAATGGAGACAGCAAGCGCGCGTTGGTGCTGAACATATTGGTGTATAGCGACGTGAAATGCTTCTGCATGATGCTCGCAGGACGTCGCGCGTTTGCATCGCACTCTGCAACACCGGGGCGCACATCACAATAGACGTTGATGGGATTTGCAAAGGTCCCGTAGGGGCTGTTGCCCTTCCATGCAAGCGCATCAACGGCTTCACGCTCCCAGAGTTCCTCGGCGTGGCGCGCGGTGCCTTCCTCCAGCCAGCCGGCTTCGAACGACGGCGCGTTATTCTCCACGCGCGCCGCGAAGGATGCGAGATGCTTGAGCTCGTGGACGAAGGTCGAGCGAATGGTGCGGTACCAATTGTCGGCCGTGTTGCCACTATATCCCGTGCCGGCGACAAGAGGCTGGTAACCGTAAAAGACTTCGCCGAAATTGCTCGAGCCGTTGGTCGAGCCGGCCGACCCCGTATACGGACCGCCCAACGCGGGAGTGCTGGCGTCGTCGTTGGGGAACTGGTCGCACGTCACAACGAAGCCGGCGTTTCCCGAGAACGACGTGTTGATGCGTGGCGTAAAGAGGGCGACGACCTGGCCATCGTTATCGGTTTGCGCATCTCGGCGCAGCAAGTCGCCAAAGTTGTTGCGGATGATCGGCTCGATGTCCGCATTGAACTGATTGCCGATCTTCTGGTAGTTGGTGAGCATCGTCGCGTTGAGCGCGCTCTTGAAGGCAGCAGGCGTCGCCGTATCCTCATAGATGGCGATCTTGCCGCTCGAGTACACAAGGCTGGCGTCGACGACGTAGTAGCTGTTGCACTGGTTGTTCGGCACTGTCGCAACGACGTTTGGCACGCGGAATTGACGCGTTGCCGGCGGCGTCAGCAACTGTGTTCGCGTCGTCGGCACCCGGGAAGCCGAGACTCGGCGCGGCGTGTGTGCGAACGCCGCGCGCAGTGTCGTATACGCGGCCGTATTCTGATCGAGCAACCGGCTGTGCGCCGCATCGCGACGTTGCTGATCTCGATCAATAGCAGCGACGGTTCGAAGAGCCGCCTCGGGCGCGGCGGTCGAGGCCTGTACGACCGGCGTGCCAAAGGACACAAGACCCGTAGGCCCAGGGCTCGGGTCGCCTGAGAATTGGAACGGCGAGTTGCTTGACGGCACCGTGCTCGCGCTGAACACGGAGACGATGTAGCGCGCCGGACCTGCCGCAGATGTCAGCTCGTTGCAGTACGAGTCGCTCGCCGTCGTGAGGACGAGTACGTCGCCGACAGCAACGGTGCGTTGTGTAACAAGCAACGGTTGACGCGACACCGCACCACGAACGCCACCGGTCGCAACGTAGAGGGGCACGCCGGCGCCGCTCGCGACGCATGGCACGGTCACGGTGAGCGAGGTCGCAGTGCCTCCCGTTACGGCCGCGGCGCGACCACCGATCGTCACGATGTTTGACGCTGGTGTCGCGTTGAGATTCGTCGCGGTGATGGTCGCGGACGTACCCGGAACCAATGTTCCACTCACGCCAGTCACTTGCGGCGCGATGGTGAAGACAGTGCCAGGCGGCGTGACGGTGCTCACGTATACGTCGAAGCTGAACGTCGTCACTGTGGCAGGAACGGAGAACTGCCAGTTCTTCGCTGTGGAGACTTCAGCTGATGAAAGGATGCCGTCGGCGCCGAGTTCGGTCTGGTCTGTGCCGCCGATTTTGCCGCCGTATTGGTAGTAGCTCTGATTACTGCTGAGGAACGTTCCCGTTCCCGTCGCGTTCGCCACCGTGATGGCACCTGTGCCACTCGTCACGGTCGGCCCTGTATTGATGAAGATCTGCATGCCGTTGTCGTCGCGCGTCGCGCCGTCAGACGTGGACATCGCGAGGTTGCTCGCGTTCTGCACCGTGGTGTTGAATGAGAACGTACCCCCTGCGTATGTCACGCCGCTCGACACCAGGTTGACGTACACGCCCTGTCCGCCAAACGTGTGCTGATCGGCAAACACCCCGGGCCCGCCAGGCAGATCGGCCGGTCCGCAATTGACGGTGAGAGCGCGGACGTCAACGCCACATCGAAGGTGCAGTGCCGCCGACGCGTCGGGCGCGGCGACAGAGGGCGCCGGCGCAGACGTCGTCCGGTCGGTGCACGCCGCGATCGCGGCAAGCAAAAGAGCCGCGCTTACGACCGGCGCCCAGCGGCGTGTATGTCTCGACATCGGATTTTGTTTGAGAGTGTTGACTCTGGTTGCGGCAGATGATCCACCGACGGAGTATCGGCACGCTGCCAGCCCAGAGTTAACGCTTGGCTATTCTAAGTACCGACGACGTGCAGGAGCGCAGCGTCACGTACACAGTGTGATGTGCGTCACAACTGTATGGCGCGCGCGTTAATTGAGGAGTGTCCGAACTGTTTGACCGGCTGTGCTGACCGCCGGAACGACTAGTGGCTGAAGCCAGCGCGACCCTATCATGCCAGTAGCCGTTGCTACCCCTGTTCACGACCGCGAGGACATTTATGGAATCCACGCAGCTGCCGGATTGGATCCAACCAATGGCAGCGACGCTGACACAAGAGCGGTTCACCGGCGTGGAATGGACCTTCGAACGAAAGTTCGACGGCATTCGCCTGCTCGCATTCAAGCAGGGCAGCGACGTCCGACTCTACTCACGCAATCATCTCGAGCAGCACTTGCCGGCAATTGCCGAAGCGATTGCCGGCCTACCGGTGCGCGACGCCATCCTCGATGGCGAGCTCACCTGGGGACCTGACCGCGGCGCGTACCACATTTTCGACATCGTGTGGCTCGACGGTCGTGATGTCACAGAGCTGCCGCTCGTCGAACGACGCGCGCTGCTGGACGCGCTACGTCTGCACGCGCCACTCCATCGTGTGGCCGAAGTCATCCACGCCGAACCGTGGCTTCGCGCCTGCGCCGAGGGTTGGGAAGGCGTGATCGCGAAGCATCGCGATTCGCCCTACGAGCAAAAGCGATCGAAGCACTGGCTCAAGATGAAGTGCGAGACCTCGAAGGATTTCGTCGTCGGCGGATTCACCGACCCGCAGGGTGCCCGCATCGGACTCGGCGCATTACTCGTCGGCTACTTCGACGGCGAGGATTTCATCTTCGCGGGCAAGGTCGGCACCGGCTTCGACACCCAACTCCTGCTGAAACTACGCGCACAACTCGACGCGCTCTCCGTCGACACGACGCCGTTCACCAAGGCCACTGGCCTGCCGCGCATGCGAACGCACTGGGTGCGGCCGAGCATTGTGGTGCACGTGGCATTCGTTGAATGGACCGTGCACCGCAAGCTCCGGCACTCGAGACTTCTTGCTGTTCGAGACGAGGTGCTGTGATCGCGCGGTCGGTAAGCGATTTGCGTTCTGCATCACACTCCAACAAGTAATCCCCACGAACGACGCAATGATCTCACACCCCGAAAAGGTGTTGTTCCCGGACGATGGCATCACCAAGGGCGAACTTGCCGCGTACTACGCGCTCGTTGCGCCACTCATGGTGCCGCTCATGCACCACCGCCCCG
>JBDTXZ010000300.1:0-5407 GCA_040005935.1 bacterium
CGTGTTGCCGAGCGAGAACGGATCGCGCGCGACCTGCATGACGTGATCGGCCATACGCTCACGCTCATTACGCTCAAGTCCGCACTGGCTGCACGGGTGGCCAAACGCGATCCGGCGCGCGCCGCGGATGAGATGCGCGACGTCGAGCGCGTGTCTCGCGATGCGCTCCAGGAGATTCGTGCGGCGCTCGCGGGCAATCGCGACGTCGGGCTCGCGCTGGAGGTGGCGAGCGCGGCATCGATGCTCGAGTCGGCTGGCATTACCGTCGAACACGCCGTGATGCCCGTATCGCTGTCGCCATCCGAGGAAGCCACACTTGCGCTCGCGATTCGCGAGGCGGTGACGAATGTTGTGCGTCACGCGGGCGCCTCGATGTGTCGCATCACGCTTTCTGGCGACGACGGTAGGCGGTCCCTGTCGATTGAAGATGACGGGCGAGGCAAGCACGGACCCGATGGACGTGGCCTCGCTGGAATGCGTGAGCGTGTGACAGCGGTCGGCGGGCAACTCGTGGTGGACGCGGGAGCTGTGTCTGGAACCCGTGTGCGCATCACATTGGCGGAGCTGGCTCAGTGATTCGTGTCATCGTTGCGGAAGATCAGGCGCTCGTACTGGGTGCACTGGTCGCGCTGCTGGAAATCGAATCGGACATCACGGTGGTGGCACGGGCGCGTGATGGTCGCGAGGCCGTAGCCCTTTGCGCGGAGCATCGTCCCGATGTGCTCCTGACGGACATCGAGATGCCGCACTTGAGCGGCCTCGCGGTGGCGAGCGAGCTTCAGCGCTCCGGCTCATCGACGCGCGTCATCATCGTCACGACGTTTGCCCGCGCCGGCTATCTGCGCCGAGCGCTCGAGGCGGGAGCGTCGGGATACCTGCTGAAGGACAGCTCGCCTGAAGTACTGGCCGACGCTGTTCGTCGAGTTCACGCCGGACTTCGCGCGGTGGATCCATATCTCGCCGCGCAGGCGTGGACTGCACCAGATCCGCTGACTGATCGCGAGCGTCAGGCTTTGCGCCTTGCCGCGGAGGGGATGAAGAGCGCGGACATTGCGTCTGCGCTGTCGTTGTCGGAGGGAACCGTGCGGAACTATTTGTCTGAGGCGATGACGAAGGTTGGGGCGTCAACGCGACACGAAGCGGCGCGTATCGCGCGTGACAGGGGGTGGCTATGATTCCGACTAGCGCGGAGTAGCCACATAGCGCGAACATTGTCTCGCGAGACATTCCTCGCCCCTGACACATTTGGAGACTTTCATGGCAGATAGGTCGACGCAGGAATTGGAGGATCGCATCGCGAAGTTGCAACGCGCCGTCTATCACCTCGTCTGGAAGCGCACCGGCTTTGGCGAACAGTGCGTTCACTGTGGGCACGCGTATCCGAACCACGCCGAAAAGTGCAAGGCGGCCGAGGCTGAAGCGTTAGTGCGGTAGGTTACCGACGAGAGACCCCGGTACAAAAGCATACCGCGTACCAAATTCGGTGCGCGGCGCTCTCGACAGTCCAGCAAGGCGCGAACACCAGCGTTGGCACGGCAAATGTGCTATGGCACGACGCGCGGCGCTGTCCGCGAGCTCGGGTCACTCCACCGTCGTGCAGATGCAGACAGCCGCTTCATCGCGTCGTCTACGGTCAAGCAGGGCAGAGAGCTGCGTTACGCTCGGACTGAGCACCATCCTGCTGGCCGGTGGATGCGCTCCGAATGCTCGCGTGTTTCGCGGCGACGCGCTTGTTGCGTCGGCAGGAACGTCCGTGCACGCGATGGTCGCGACGGCGTACATGGAATCGCAAACGGTGTCGCTCGCGCTGGACCGCATCGATCAGCACGCGTTGCCGCTCGACCAGACGTACCGGCATTTCGGCAGCGGACGCGGCGTGACCATCTACGTGTTCGACGGTGGCGTGCTCGACACGCACCCGGACTTGGCGGGTCGCGTTCGCGTTGGCTACAACGCGTTTCCTGGTGAGGAACGCATCTGCAACGCGCACGGAACTGCGGTTGCCGGCGCGGCGGCGGGCACGACGCTCGGCGTTGCGCCCCAAGCAGATGTCGTCGACGTGAAAATGGTGGAATGCCGGAGGATGCGTGGCAGCATCGACGCCATCCTCCGCAGCACAGAGTGGGTGCTTACGGATCACGCGAGGCATCCTGAACAGCGCGCGGTTGCCAACTGGTCGTTCATTGCCGATACGTCCGGCGCGATCCTGGCGCTGGACAGCGCGGTGAAGCGGCTGAATGCTGCCGGCATCCCCGTCATCGTGTCCGCGGGAAATCTCGAGATGAACGCGTGTCACATTTCCCCAGGCAATTCGCCGGGTGCCATCGTTGTGGGCGCGTCGCGCGTCCGACGCGCGAGTCAAGAGCCCAACGCGCCCATGATCGATAACCGTGCACCAGCGACGGCGTACGGCCCATGCATCGATGTCTTTGCGCCGGGCGATTCGGTGCTGCTGCCGAGTATCGATAGCCAGCATCTGCCGTCGCAGCAGCTGTGGACTGGCACCTCCATGGCCGCGGGCTACGTGAGCGGCGCAGCAGCGTTGTACTTCGAGGCGCACCCGTTCGCGACGTCCGACTCCGTGTCGCAATTCATCAAGATGAGCGCGTCGCGAGGTGCGACGGTAGACGCGCGATCACCCGGCGCCGGCCTCCTGTACGTCGGCACTGGGGGAAACGCCCGCCCAGTTGCGATCGCTTCTCGGTACTGACATTTCGCGCGCGCGTGTGCGCCTCGCGCGCTGCCACCGATCCGGTGTGCCGCTTCCGTAGTCAACACGTTGCGCATGGGAAATCGGGACGCCCGAGCTTGTGGCGGACAGCCTGAAGAACGCGACGAGCTGCTGAAGCGATTCTGCCTGCGCCGCCATCTGCTGCGCCGTTGCCGCGAGTTCCTCCGCGGCAGCAGCGTTTCGCTGGGTGACCGAGTCAACCTGATTCATGGCCTTGTTGATTTGCGTCAGTCCCCGTGCTTGTTCGCGCGATGCCGCAGCCACTTCCTGCACCAAGACGGAGCTTTTCCGAATCGCGGGCGCCAGTTCGTGCAACAGCTGGCCGGATCGTTCCGCGACCGTCACGCTGCTCTCGGCCAATCCACCGATCTCGTTTGCGGCGGCCTGACTCCGCTCGGCCAGTTTTCGCACTTCTACAGCAACCACCGCGAAGCCCTTCCCGTGATCTCCCGCGCGCGCGGCTTCGATGGCGGCGTTGAGCGCCAGGAGGTTCGTCTGGTAGGCGATGTCCTCGATGATCGAGATCTTTTGGGCAATTGTCTTCATTGCGCCTGTCGTCTCCTGTGCCACCACGCCACCCGTGTGCGCGTCGTCGGCTCCTTTCATCGCCATCTTTTCGCTCAGGTGGCTGTTGTCGGCGTTTTGCTGAATCGACGCGCTCATCTGCTGAAGTCCCGCGTTCGTTTCTTCTACGGACGCAGCCTGCTCGCTCGTTCCCATGGACAAGTGCTGCGCCGTGGAGGCGACCTGTGCTGACGCGTCGGTGAGAGCCTCCGCACCACCACGCACTTCGCGAATGATGCGTTCCATTTCGTCGGCGTAGCTGTTGAAGTGCAGCGCCATCTCGCCGATTTCGTCTTCGGAGCCAGCGGACATGCGTCCGGTGAGGTCCCCGGTGGCCATGGTCTTCAACTTTGATGTTGCGTCGATGATCGGCTGCGCCAGGCCCCGTGCGATTGCGAAGGCGAGGCCGAGACCGAAGAGGAGCAATGCGACGATGAGGCCGACGGTCGTCGTGCGGGCTTGCCGCACGGACTCCTGCGACGCCACGACCGCCGCGAGCTTCTGGCGTTGGGTGATCGTCTCCATGTCACGCAGGATCGCTTCCTGGCGCGAGCGCGTTGCCATGTATTCACTGATGTATTTCGCGCGGGCCTCGTCGATCTTGCCCGCCGAAATCATCGCCATGATCCGGTCTTCGATGGGATTGAGCGTCTTCTCGTCCAGCTCTGAGGCTTCGCTGATGCGCGCGAGAATCTCTGTCGAGGGATTCAGGGCGCGAATTGAATCGGCGTCAGCCAGGAGCTTCTTGTCCGCATCTTCTTTCGCGCTCATCTCGGACTTGTTCGTGGGGTCGAGGAGGTAGCCGCGCATCGCGTTGCTCATCTGGAGCATGTCATAACGAATCTCGAGTGCCTTGAGTGCGATGACGTCGTCATTGAGCGCGACACGCTCGAGCTGTTCGACGCTGCGGCTCATGACCAGCAGGACGAGCACACAGGCAATCGAGCCAAGGAGCAGCAGGCTCAGGAATGCAGCGCCGAGTTTGTTGCGAATGGTGAGCTTCACGATGCGTTTGTGATGTGTCGTGCTGCAACCGGAACCACGCCGGTCGCAAGGGTGCGGCGACGTCATGCGATGTCGGCCACCGGGCGCTGCGTAATCGGCAGTGCGCGATCACGTGCGCCACGGCGCCGAGCAGGAAAACCAGTTGGATCAATATGCGTTTCGCGGGCGGAGTTCTGCCCGGGGATAGGGTCACGTCCTACGAGAGTGACGATAGCCGCCACAGGTATGCGCCGGCCAATACTTCGTTATTGGCGAAGTCATGCTCGTTGCGGCGAGGGCGCTGTGAGGTGGGGCGCAAATCCTCGAGCATGCGTATCTTTCGCGGATGCCTACCACTCCTCTCGATACGCTGTGCATCAACACGGTCCGCACCCTGTCCATGGATGCGGTGCAGAAGGCGAATTCCGGCCATCCGGGCACGCCGATGGCGTTGGCGCCTCTTGGCTACCGCCTCTTTGCGCACCATATGAAGCACGACCCAGCGGATCCGAGTTGGCCGGATCGCGACCGCTTCGTGTTGTCGTGCGGACATGCGTCCATGCTGCTGTACAGCTGCCTGTACCTCAGCGGCTATGATCTCTCGCTCGACGACCTCACGCAGTTCCGGCAGTGGGAGAGTCGCACGCCGGGACATCCCGAACACGGGCACACGCCGGGTGTCGAGACGACCACAGGTCCGCTCGGACAGGGCGTCGGCAATGCGGTCGGCTTCGCTGTGGCCGAAGCGCATCTCGCGGCGACGTTCAATCGTGAGGGCCATCCGATCGTCGATCACTACACGTATTTCATCTGTAGCGACGGCGATTTGATGGAAGGTGTGTCGCACGAGTCGGCCTCGTTCGCGGGCCATTTTCAGCTCGGCAAGCTGATCGGCTTTTACGACGACAACCGCATTACGATCGACGGTGCCACCGACTTGACGTATACCGACGACGCCGGGATGCGGTTCGCGGCATACGGCTGGCAGGTGCTGCACATTCACGACGTGAACGATCTCGACGAGATCGACGCAGTGGTTGCCGAGGCGAAGTCGGACCTCACGCGCCCGACGATGGTGATTACGCGGACGCACATCGGGTACGGCAGCCCGAAAAAGCAGGACACCAG
>JBDTXZ010000301.1:0-5397 GCA_040005935.1 bacterium
CGGCGAGCGATAATCCAGTCTATGGAGTTCATCATGGATTGTACCTCCCGCAACTCGCATGCGTTGCAGCCACATGCAGTGTGCCGTTGCCGAGGATCCGCGTAAATCCGCCAAATCCGCGTAAATCCGCGTTAAGGCGGTTCGAACGCGTCACCGACAACGCATTCGCCGACGGCTTCTTGCACGGCGTTAAACGACTCCAACGCGGATTTACGCGGATTTGGCGGATCAACGCGGATCACATCTCTGTTCGATCAAGTGGTGGCATTCGCCGCCGCTAGCCGACGCCATCAACGCGAAAGCGTGACTGTCGACGTCTGCGATTCGCTATGCGACGCTACGCCGCGAGCACCACGCGCCCCGCCGATTGCCCATGCGATGCAGCCCGCAGCTCTGCTCGTCGTACAATCGCGGCGTACACGATCGCCGCAGACACGGAGCAAATCGCCATCGTGCCCGTCATCGCAGTTCCCGAGCGGCCATCGAACAGCGCCGCAGTTGTGGCGCTCGCGACGGCTCCGACGAGCATCTGCAATCCACTCAGCAGCGCGCTGGCAACGCCAACAATTTCCGGCATCGGTTCAAGCGCTCCTTGCGCCGCGTTCGGCCGCATCATCCCCGTCGCAATGTTGCCCGTGATCACCAGGGGAATGAACGTCGAGACGCGCAGCCATCCGGTCAACGACAGGAGCAACAACCCGATCGACACCAGTGACGTCACGACGAGCCCCACCGTGATCAGTCGCGCAGCGGAGACGCCACGGCGCGTCATTCGTGCGCTCGTGAACGCGCCGGTCATCAAGCCCAGCGACGTGAATGCGAAGAGGAAACCGTAGGTCCGCTGCGATGCGCCCATGACGCCGATCAGCACCAGAGACGATCCCGATACGAACGCGAACAGGCTCCCAAAGCTCAACGCAACGACAAGCGCATTTCCAAAGCTGATCGGATGACGAATGACACGCGCATAGCTCGCCAGCGTGCGCCGCAGCGTAAGAGCATGGCCGGACGGCGGCGCTGTTTCACGCAGCCGCACGGTGGCCGCGATGAAGAGCGCAACGCCACCAGCAGCAAGTACACCGTAAATCGCCCGCCAACCGCCAAACCCGGCAACGAAAATACCGAGCGTCGGTGCGATGATCGGCGCCACACCGCCCGCCATGTTCACATACGCCTGCTTCGTCCGCGCCTCACGTCCCGTAAAGAGATCGCGCACTGTGGCCAGCACGAGCACCTGCACTGTGCCTGCGCCGATTCCCATCAGCGTGCGCCACAACAGCAGCATCTCGATCGACCGCGCGAACGCGCCGAGCGCGCCGAACACCGCGAATGCAGCGCAGCCGCCGAGCAGGATGGGCCGGCGCCCAAATCGGTCCGACAACGGGCCAAAGACAAGCGGGCCGACGGCGAATCCGGCGATGAATACGCTGAGCGACAGCGCCGCCGTCGCAGCGGAAACACCAAGCGAACGACCCGTTTCCGCGAGCACAGGCAACCCCATGTCGGTGGCAAACGACGCCAGCGTGACGAGTGCGCCCAGAAGCAGCGTGAACGAGACGGAATGCGGTCGCAGCGATGTCACGCCGAATTCTAGCAGCTCCCGTATCCTCACTCCAAGTCTTTGTATCGATCGATTAATAAGCTATGCTTATCACTCGTCGCCTGGAGTGCCCATGGAGCTTCGACATCTGCGCTACTTCGTCGCCGTCGCGGAAGAACTGCACTTCGGCCGCGCCGCCGCTCGATCCCACGTGGCCCAGCCAGCACTCAGCCAGCAGATCAAGCAGCTCGAAACGGAGCTTGGCGTCGTCCTTCTTGCACGCACCAAGCGACGCGTGGCACTCACCGAGCCTGGTCGCCTCTTTCTCGTCGAGGCGCGCCGCGCCTTGGCACAGGTCGCGATGGCTGTCGACATAGCTCGCCGCGCTGACGCTGGCGAAGCCGGGCGGTTACGCATCGGCTACGTGGACTCTGCGCTCTGGGGCGCCCTACCTGCCGTGATTGGCGTCTTTCGCGAACGGTACCCTCACGTGGCGCTGACCATGCTCGAGCGATTGCCGACCCAACAATGGACCGGCCTTCGCCTCGGCGATCTCGATGTGAGCGTTGGCCCGCCCCCTCCAACGTTCGCGGATCTCAGCACTGCGCATGTCACCGAGGAACGCCTCATGGTTGCACTGCCATCGGCGCATCCACTCGCCGCCCACACGTCGATCGACCTCGCGTCGCTCGCGGATGAGCCGTGGGTCCTCGTGCCTTCCCGCGTGCCGAGCCGCCTCAGGGACGTTGTCGTGGCCGCCTGTGCGGCGGAGGGTTTCACGCCTCGCGTGGCGCAGGAAGCTCGGCAGCTTGACGCACTGGTCGCACTCGTGAGCGCTGGGCTTGGCGTGACGCTTGTCCCGGCGACCGCGGAACGCATTCCACGTCAGGGCGTGGTGCTTCGTCGGCTCAGGGGAGTCGATCTCACGTTCCGGCTCGTCGCCATGTGGTCGCGTGGACCCAAGTCGCCGACGGTCGGCGCTTTTCTCGACGTGCTGCGTGAAGTCGTGCGCGCTCCAATAGAAACGACCCTGCCGTCCTGAGCGAGCGCAGCGAGTCAGGCGCCAGTTGTCATCCTGAGCGAGCGCAGCGAGTCAGGCGCCAGTTGTCATCCTGAGCGAGCGGAGCGAGTCAGGCGCCAGTTGTCATCCTGAGCGAGCGGAGCGAGTCGAAGGATCTGCACCTGAGCGCTCGAATCCGCCACGTTAGAACTGATCCAGCACCCTCAGTTTGCCGCTACTCCTGCCATTTCGACGAGGAGTTCCGTTTTGAGCAGCGTCCGTCCCGTTCCCGTTCGATCCGTTTCGCAACGCGTAGCGTGAGGTGGGAAGCTGATGCGCCTCGCGCCCCTTGGTGAGCTCGAAGTCATTGACCATTTCACGCAGCCCTTCTGCCTGCGCACCGAGCTCCTCGGCCGCACTCGCTGATTCGGACGAGCGCGATGCAACTTCCTGAGTGACGGCGTTCATCTGCTTTACCGCACTGCTGATTTCCTCGGTGCCGCGCAGTTGCTGGTCGCTCGCCGATGCAATTTCCCGCATCACGTCGCCAACCTGTCCGACGCGCGCGGTGATATCCGAGAGCTGCGACAACACTTCCTTGTTGATCGCGACACCCGCGGCGGCGTTCTGCACCGCCTCTTCGATCAAGGCTGACGTGCTCTTGGCCGCGTCCGCACTCCGCATCGCCAGGTTACGCACTTCGTCGGCCACCACGGCAAAACCACGTCCGGCGTCGCCGGCGCGTGCCGCCTCGACGGCGGCGTTCAGCGCGAGCAGGTTCGTCTGGAACGCTATCTCGTCAATGGTCTTGACGATCCTCGCCGTCGCGTCGCTCGACGCCTTGATGCGATCGATTGCATGCGACAACGACGCCATGCTCTCGCCACCCAATTGCGCACTTGCCCGCGCGGCCTGCGTGAGTCCGGTCACCGCTTGCGCGTTGTCCGTATTCCGACGCGTCATCACGCTTAGCTCTTCCACGCTGTGCGAGATCTTCGCCAGAGCCTCCGCTTGTTCGCCGGCGCGCATCGCGAGGGAGTGGCTGCCATCGCCAATCTGCCGAGATGCCGACGTCACCTGTTCGGACGTCGAATGCACTTCGGCGAGCGCCGTATCAAGATTCTCCGCGGCCTTGTTCAGTGCCGTCTTGATTCGCGCATGATCACCTCGGTACTCGCCCGTCACGCGGGCGCGCAGGTCACGCGCAGCCAGGCGATCCAGGACGACGGACGCTTCGTTGACCGGTGCGATGACGGCGTCGAGCGTGCTGTTCACGCCTTCAACGAGGTCACGGTATCCACCGGTAAAACGAGACGCGTCGGCGCGGTTACTCAAATGTCCGTCCGCGGCACTCTTGGTAATGCGGCAGAGCTCTTCAATCAGCGCGGCGTTCACCCGAGCCACCGTGCAGAACGCTTCGGAGAGTGCGTCGTGCTCGCTCTTCGGCGTCAATGCGATGTTCATGTTGCCAGCCGCCACCTTGTCCGCAGCCGAACGGAGTTCCTGCATGTAGGACAGCAATCCGCCGAGCGCCCGGTTCAGGCGCCCTACTTCGTCCGTGCCAGTGTCCCCGCGCAAGACGACACGCGTATCGCCGACGGCAAGTTTCTCGGCGACATCAGCGGCTGCGACGAGCGGTTCAGCAATGCGGCGTGAATAGGCGACGGCAAACCAACTCACGATGACCGCGACGATCACGGCCACCATCAGCAGGAGATTTCTCAGCTGCGTCGCCGCGGCGAACGCCTCGGAGTCATTTTCCGCGATGAGCACCGTCGATGCGCCGCCCTGAAAGCCGTTGTATCGCGCGTCGCTCGTCTGGGTACTGGCCAGTGGTGCGTAGCCAACAAGCGCGTGCGCTCCATTGATAAACGTGGTCACCGTGTTGCCCGATGCATGCGACTTCACCGCGGCCTTGAGTGCATCTGAATCGACCTTGCGGGCGAGAATGTCGCCCGACACCGTGGAGCCAATGATGCTGCCGATGCTGTCGGCGATCACGACGCGCATCGTGGTAATACCCACCTTCCGCGCGTCTTGCTCGATCTGGCCAAGCGCTTCCGCGCTGACAAGATCCCAGTCGAGATCCATCACGATCACGCCCAGCCGATCACCGCGGGCGGAGATCACTCCGTCTGCGAGCCGAACGATGAAGTGTCCGCTCTCGTCCTTCATCACGGGTCCGATGTAGGTGGACTTCGCGGAGAGTCCGCCTCGGAACCACGCCGACGAGGCGACGTTCGATTCGCCGTCTGCCTTGTCCGCCGCACTGCTGACGCCGGCGAGCGCGCCGGTGAGTGTGTATAAGCGAATGGCGCGCGCCACGTGGGCGGCTTTTTTTAGCGTTGATAGCGAGACCGCGGTCTGCGTCGAGTCGCCCAGTCCGAGCGCAGCGCCAGCCAACTCGCCCGTTGCGCCCGCGGCGCGGAGGTCGAGGACCCTCTCATAAATCATGCGATCGATGAGGCGCGCGAGCTGCTGAGCAGACGCGGTCTGTGCAGCGCCGACCTGTCGCTCCACCGTCGCTTGGCTATTCCGAACTGCAATGAGCGTCGCAACGGTGAGCGGCACCACGGCGACGCCGAGTAGCAGGACGAGAAGCTTTGTGCGGAGTGACAGCGTGTTCCTGTTCATGGACCATCTCGATCAAGGTGGACGACTCAGCCGGGGCGTCGTCGTCCGGTGCACGGTTGCAAGGCAGGCGACCACGCGACTGCCCCGAGTCGATCTGCGTCGGTTACTGCACTGCCTTGTAGACGAGCGGGAGAATCACCCTGGATCGTACAGGTTCGCCCTTGAGCAAACCGGGGTTGAATTCGAGCTTTTCTGCCATGCTCTTGGCCGCCTCGCCAAACGC
>JBDTXZ010000302.1:0-5389 GCA_040005935.1 bacterium
TCCTTCGACTCGCTCCGCTCGCTCAGGATGACAAACGGGTGCAGATCCTTCGACTTGCTCCGCTCGCTCAGGATGACAAACGGGTGCAGATCCTTCGACTCGCTCCGCTCGCTCAGGATGACAAAGCTCGCGACCTCGCCAAAGATGACAAAGTGGTTACTGCTCCACCAACACCAGGTAGCGCGACGGTGCCCAGAACTTTGAGGCATCGGCGACGCGAAGGTTTCCCTTGAACGAATTCTGGTCGCGCTCCGTGACGACGGCGTCATCGAGACTCTGGCGCGAAACCACGCGGTAGCGGCGAGTCGTGTCCGGTACGGTAATCGTCTGTACCTGGCGTTGATCGACCGCCGTGAACCCACGAGGATCGAGATTCCGTGCAATCTGCAGCGTACGTCCCGGATGGGCGAACAACAAGTTGGCGCCGCCTTCACGGACGATGATGCCGAGTTGTACCAGCTCATCTTCGCTGCCAATGACGTAATAGGCCTTGTTGCTGGCCGTTTCTGTTGCCACCAGCGTTTCCTTCACCGTCGACAGCGTTGACGCGAGTTGTACAGTCGCCGTCTTGAGGCTGTCGATGCGGATCGAGAGTGCATCGATGGTTGCGGTCTGGCGCTTGATCGTCGCGTTGAGATCGGTGATCATGTCCTCATCGCCCTGGAGCTGTTTGCGCAGCGCAACGTTCCCCGAGTTCGCTTTCGCGAGCTGCGCCGACGTTGCGCGTGCGCGAGCGACGAGTGCGTCGACGCGAGCCATGACGACCTTGCGATTCTCGATTTGCCGAGCGAGTGGATCGAGTTCGCTATTGACCTTCTTGCCCTTGGCCAGTCCCTTCACGCTCGACACGCTGCTGTCGATGTGCATGATAAAGTCGTCGGCCTGAAGCACGACTCTCGTGAGCGAGTCCTTCTGTGCCGAGAGTTGCGTCACGAGCTGTGCTCGTTGCGTCGAGAGTACGATCGCCGTGCTGTCGGCGTGCTCGTGCTCTGAGGACACTGCGCAGCCGACAAGAGCGAAAGCGGACGCGACGGCGAGAGGGGTAATACGGAAGCTGGTCATTTGTGGCTCGTGGTGAACGCGGTCGGCACACAAGAAGTGGTGTCGGACGAGCGTGCCGCACTCGCCGGACCTGTTGGCATCGGAGCAACCTGTCGGCTTGTCGCAATGCGCGCGCGTGCGTACCGCACAAATGCAACGTGATTCACAACACGCGAAATGTTCACGATGCGAGCCCTGCATTATGTCGTTTCGTACAGCGAAAGCGAGTGCCCGGCTCGCGCGCGGGTGGAGCACATCACTGCATTAAGACGACATTACGTTTCGATAAATATCCTCGTTGGCGATTGATTCACCTCAAAAGCATGACGCAGTATTCCAGCACTCCATCCAGTTCACTCAGTATGAGGTGTCTGCGATCCATGCCGGTGTTTCGCGCTGCGGTTTGTGGCGTGCTCATGATCTTTGCCGCCGCTCACGTGTCTGCGCAGGAGCGCGGCGCCGTGCGTCTCCACGCTCTCGTGAGCGGACTCACCGTCACGCCGCGCGTCCTGATCATTGGCGCGGGTCCGGCGGACGCCGACGCCGATCTCATCGCATGGCTCGCCAAGGGTCGCCTGGTTCAGACCGGCTACCTGTCGCTCACGCGCGGCGAGAGCACGCCGAACTTCACTGGCGTGGAATCCGGCGCGTCGCTGGGTGCAATTCATGTCGAGGAAATGCTTGCCGCGCGGAGACTCGACGGCGGCGAGCAATACTTCACGCGTGCATACGACATCGGGAGCGTGCGCAGCAGCGAGCACGCCTTCAAGCAGTGGGATCGCACAACGCTACTCGGCGACATCGTGACCATCGTTCGTTCATTCAGGCCGCACGTCATCATCTCACGCGCCACGCCGGACTCGTCTGATCACAACGGGCAGCGTCAGGCCGCTGCCGAGTTGGCGCGCGAGGTGTTCGACGCGGCACTCGATACCACGCGATTCAGCAGCGCAAAATTCGGACTGCCCTGGTCGACGTTGAAACTCTATGAAGCCGGCACCGGGTTGCTGATCGATGCGCACGAGGTCGACCCATTGCGTGGAGTCTCGTACGCGGCCATCGGGGTCGAGAGCCGATCGCAGCTCCGCTCGATGGGCTTCGAGACGGCGCCATGGCAGCAGGATGGAATCGTGCGGTTGCACCGCCTTGCGTCACGTACTGGAGACAGCGCTACAAGCGAAACATCCATCTTCGACGGCGTCGACACGACCTTTGCGCGCCTTCAGGCGGGTACGCTGCCGGACGTCGCGCGGAAGCTTGTGCAGCTCGCTGCGATGGCCGACTCCGCGCGCATGCTCCTCGACGTCGAGCACCCGTCGCGCATCGTCGTGTTCCTCGGCCGCACGTATCAGCTCGCGTCGAGCATACGCAAGGACCTACCTTCGTGCAGGCATCCTTCACGCGATCTCGCAACGGCGGCGGGTACACGCATTCGCCCATGCGATGCACGGTGGCTCGATCTCGACGCGTCCATCGACCGCATCGAGCGGAATGCCGTCGACGCCACGCTTGCGGCCGCGGGTGTCTCGTTCGAGTCGGTGGCCGACCGTGAGTTTCTCGCGAGTGGAGATACCGCTCGCGTTGTCGTGAGCGTGTTCAATCACGGCGACTCCACCGTTCTCCTCAACGATGTTACGGTGTCCGGTGCCGTTCCCGTGCGGATGACCGACGCGATTCGAATACCGCCGCATGGCAGCGCCCAGCTTGATCGATCCGTCGTGACGCTTGCCTACGCGCATCCCTGGTGGATATGGAAGCGCGAAAAGAATTTCTACCCGCAGAGCACGACGCCGCTTGACGCGGTCGCTCGGCAGGAGCCGATGCCGAAGGAGTGGATCACGAACTCCATCGCTATCCCCGAAGACATGCGTCGGCCGAGTGACGTGATCGCGACGCTGACACTCAACGGCGGAACGACTGTGAGCACGAGCGTGGGGAGCGTATGGTTCAAGTCGGCGGACCCCGTGCTCGGAGTGCGCGACCGGGCGGTGAGCGGCGTGCCGGCAGTGACGCTTGGTTTCGAGCGCGCGCTTGAATGGGCGCAGGCGGGCAAGCCGCTGCGCAAGCAAGTTCGCGTGGCGTTGAAGTCGTACTCGGACCGCCCGCAGCAGTTTGCGTTGAGGGCTGCGCCGTCGGGGGTCATGCATCTCGATTCGTTGCCGCCGTCCGTCATGCTCTCGCCGCGCGAATGGCGCGAGGCGTCGGTACTGGTCCGCGGGACACCGAGGCAAGCGCGCTACGAGCTTGGTCTGTTCGGAGCGGCGCGCGCCGACACCTTCTCGTCAGGTTTTCGAACGGCGCAGTACTCATACTTGCCGCCGCTCCACTTCTTTCGCGGCACGTCGGTGCACGTGCAAGGTGTCGACCTCGAGATTCCGGCACGCCTCAGCGTCGCGTACGTGCGTGGGGCTGGCGACGACGCGGACGCTGCGCTCAAGCAGCTTGGTGTTCCAGCTTATGCGCTCAACAATGAGGGCCTGCTTCGATTTGATCTGGAAGCGATGAGCACACTCGTGATCGGTCCAAACGCATTTCGAACGGATCCGGGTTTGCTAGGACAGGGTCCACGGTTTGCGGAGTTCGTGAGGAAGGGTGGCACGTTAGTCGTGATGAGTAACCAGCAGGCAGTGATGCAGCCCGGCGTTCTGCCATTTCCAGTGTCGTTCGCGACGCCTGTTGCCGAGCAGGTCGCAGCGGAGGATGCGAGTGTGACGCCGATCGATCAGCGTGCGAGGCTACTCAGTTGGCCGAATGCCATACGCGCTGAGGATTGGGCAGACTGGGTTGGAGCACGCGCGGTGTCGGTACCGTCGACTGCTGACGCGCGCTATGCGAGGGTCGTCGAGATGCACGACACCAATGAAAAGGAGAATCGCAACACGATCCTCGTTGCGACGCTCGGGAAGGGACGCGTGATCTATACGACCATCACCTTCCCGCAGCAGATCGCGAACGGAGTTCCGGGCGCGATGCGGCTGTTCGTCAATCTTCTTAGTGCGGGACTTCCTGCCGACGCAAGAGTGGCGGGCGGGAATCCCTAAGGTCGCATGTAGTGGCAGGTATACCCGCCCGGATTCTTTTTCAGGTAGTCCTGGTGATACTTCTCGGCGCTGTACCACGCGCCAGCCGGCTCGATTGATGTCGTGACGCGGCCTTTCCACTTGCCGGACGCGTCGATGCGCGCCTTTACGCGCTCCGCGGCTTCCTTTTGTTCGGGAGTCTGGGGGAAGATCGCGGACCGGTACTGCGTGCCGGTATCGTTGCCTTGCCGGTTGAGCGTGGTGGGATCGTGGAGCTTGAAGAACCACTGCTCGAGCAAGGTCTCGAAGCTCAGCACAGACGGATCGAACTCCACGCGAATAGCCTCGGCGTGTCCCGACTTGCTGTCGTGCGTATCGTGATAAGTCGGATTGTCGAGCCATCCGCCGGTGTAGCCGACGTCGGTGTCGAGCACGCCGGGGACTGAGCGGAGGATTTCCTCTACGCCCCAGAAACAACCCCCAGCGAATACTGCGATCTCGGTTTGCTTGGACGCTGTCAGGTCGGCTGATGACATCGGAGATTTTTGGTGAACTGTGAACGGTGAACGGTGAACGGTAACTAAAGCTGTCGAAGCTCAATACCGTTCACCAAGTACCGTTCACCGTTCACCGTTCACCAAAAGTCCGCTCATTCGCGGAAACCGCCCGGTCATGTAGTCGCTCGACACTCGCATGAGGTCGGTCCGCGATTCTCCGACGAACGGTCCGTGCATCACGATGGGGATGTTCGTCGGTTCACCCGCGTAGAGCATGACGCGCGCGCCGGAACCCTCTGCGGTGAGCCGCAGGGTCGTCGACGAGTCGCCAGTGGTGCGGTCAAGCCAACCGACCTGGCCGCGAGTGAGCGGCGCGACGTTCTCGCCAACGCGGACGGAGCCTTCGAGCACGTAGACGAATCCATTGTACGACGCGGGCAGATCCTGATCGACGCTCGCGCCCGCCTGAAGCGAGACATCGGCGAGCGTGACGGGGACGTAGTTCTTCGTCGTCGCGTGCGCATCGCCCGAATTGCCACTGTACACCCGGACCTCGACGCCCGGTTCGCGTCGAACAGGCGCGTTGTCGTGCGAGACAGTTTCGAATCGTGGCGCGCTCCACCGATCCGCGTGCGGCAGTGACAGCCAGAGTTGAAGAATTCGTGTCTTGCCCTGCGGCACGACGTCTTCATTGTGAATGACGCCGCTACCGGCGGTCATCCACTGCACGTCGCCAGCGCTCAGCGACCCTTCGACGTGATCCTGCAACTCACCTTCGAGCACGAACGTCACCGTCTCGAATCCGGCATGCGGATGTTCGCCGCCAGCGGT
>JBDTXZ010000303.1:0-5387 GCA_040005935.1 bacterium
CGCGCGCGATGTGGGGGTAATCGTCCGGTGATCCCGCGCGAACGGCCTGGAGCACGGCGGTCTTGAGGCCACTGAATGAGACGTCGTAATAGTCGGCGTCGCCCGGCTGTTGATTGCGTCGCAGCATTGGGCGCGCGAAGCGAAAGCGAGACGAATCTCCCGTTGCGGCGAGTCGCTCGACGTGCGGACCGCCCGGATAGGGCAGGCCGATCAGCTTGGCCACCTTGTCGAACGCCTCGCCCGCAGCGTCATCGCGCGTGCGGCCAAGCATCCGATAGCGTCCCCACGCCTCAACGTCCATCAGCAACGTGTGGCCGCCTGACACGAGCAACGCAGTGAATGGAGGCACCGCATCGCGATGTTCGAGCGCCGTCGCGAAGAGGTGACCTTCCATGTGATGCACGCCGACGCACGGAATACCACGGGCGAACGCCAGCGCCTTGGCGAAGCTCACCCCCACGAGCAGCGCACCGACGAGACCAGGTGCGTGCGTGACAGCAACGGCGTCTACGCCGCCAAGCGCGACGCCCGCGTCGTCAAGTGCTCTCGTGACGACAGGCACGATTGCCGTGAGATGTTGGCGCGATGCAATTTCCGGAACGACGCCACCGAAGACCCGATGCACATCCTGCGAGAGAATGACGAGCGATTCGAGCGCCACGTCGTCGCCCGTACCGCGTAGCACAGACGCTGACGTCTCGTCGCACGACGTTTCGATGCCGAGGATGCGCGTCATGGAGCACCGCTCCGCAGTACCACCCTGACCTGCGGCGGCAACACGTGAACACCAAGACCCGTGGTATCGAGGTCGGCGACGTGCCGCATCGTATCACCGCGCACGATGTGCAGGGAGTAGGGGTGCACGCTCGTGATACGGCGTACGACCCGTCGCGGCCCCGTAATACTCACGCTCGATGGTTCGAAGTCCACGTCTTCCGCCGTGCGAAGTACGGTGTCGTCCTTTACGATAATTCGGCCGCCAGTCGTTACGGGAACGCGACGCGTGGCACGCGTGCCGAAGCGCAGCGTGACGTTCCGCGGCTGCACGTCGAGCACTCGAACCTCATTCGCAAATTCCGAGGGCACACGCACATCAGCTGGCGTAACGTCCAGCACGAGCGTATCGGGTGCATCCGCATCAATGCGCCGATGAATGGCCGGCGGGTCGGCGTAGAGTTTGACGATGTCCACCGCGCGGCCACTCACGAGCGCCTGCAACTGTAGCGGCGGTTCCAGCAGGACGAGCGTGCTGTCGAGCACGGGCATGACTGTGACACGCACGTATCCTTGCGTCGGCTGGCGCGCCGTTGCGATCAGCCAGAGCAGGATCGAGATCGCAATCGCGGTTGCCTTGAGACCCAGCCGCTCCGTGAACGCCGAGCGAACGGCATTCCGCCGGCTCAGGCGCTCGGACGGGCCTGACGGCGGCAGGTCTGTCATCTGGATATCGCTGTCAGCGCGACGCGGTCGTAGCGGGCGTGCTGCCAAGCAGCTCGCGAATCAACACGCGGTTCGTTTCGGAACTCCAGTCTGCCGCGGCAAATACCTTTCGTCGAATCGTCCCTTCGGGACCGATGATGAACGATTCGGGATAGCCCGTGACCTGGTAGTTACGTGCCGTCGTCTTGGCGGGATCGTGAAGGATCTCGAACGTAAGCGCGTATTCTTTCACGAACGTGCGAATGTTGCCCTCTGTGCCCGGATCATCGACGCTCACGGCGACAATCTCCAGGCCACGCGGCCCGAACTCGCGGTACAGCTTCTCGATGCTCGGCATCTCGTCGCGGCAGGGCTCGCACCACGTCGCCCACACGTTGAGTAGCACGACCTTTCCTTTGTAATCGGCGAGCGTCTTCACCTTCTTGGGTCCGACGATTGTCGCACCTTCGAAGGGCGGTGCCTTCATGCCGACGGCGACTGGAAAGAGTTCGTCGCCAAGGAAGTGCGTCGCCGCGGCGAGTGTTGCGCCGAGTAGAAGCACGATGCCGAGTACGATGGACCACTGTTGGCGGGCGGTCATATCTCTGCCCTCACACGGTATGCGCGCACTGCGCGCGAAGCACTCCGATCTCCAACGCCGGGTCGTTTGCGGCGAACACCGCATTGCCGGCGACAAACGCGTCGGCGCCCGCACGCCAGCACTCCACAATGGTCTGACGATTGATGCCGCCATCGACCTGCAATGTTGCGGCGCTTCCGGACGCATCGAGCATCCGGCGCGCCCGCGCGATGCGATCGATCGCGCGGCGAATGAACTGTTGCCCGCCAAAGCCCGGATTGACCGACATCACCAGCAGGAGATCGAGCTTGTCCAACACATCGTCCACTGCATCAAGCGGAGTGGACGGATTGAGCGCGACACCCGCTGTGCAACCCAGTTCACGAATGCGCGCGAGCTGCCGATCGAGATGTGGCGCCGCTTCGGCGTGTATGGTCAGGCCGCTCGCACCAGCAGATGCGAAGTCATCGAAATAGCGCTCCGGTTCGACGACCATCAGGTGCACGTCGAGCGGCAGCGCCGTATGCCTGCGCGCCGTCTCGATCACTTTCGCGCCAAACGTCAGGTTGGGCACGAAATGCCCGTCCATGACGTCCACGTGAATCCAGTCGGCGCCGCCGGCCTCGAGCATCGCGATCTCATCGCCGAGCTTCGCGAAGTCCGCGCTGAGAATGGATGGTGCGATGCGAACGCGAGCGTTCACGGCGCTTTTTCCTCGCCCGCAACTCGAAGCTGCACGGAGCTGCCCGGAAGCACTGAAGCCCCCGCAACAGGAGTCTGGCCGACGACGGTACCGCGCGCGCCTATCGCCATTGGATCCCACATCAGTGATACACTTCGGAGGCCGAGCTGTAAGAGCGTCTGCTTCGCGCCGTCCATGTCGCGCCCGACGAGCGACGGCATCTGGATTGCGGCCTGTCCACCACTCAGCACGAGCGACACGGTGCTCGGTACACTTACCGGAGATCCGCCGGCGGGATGCGTGGCGATCACCGTGCCGCGCGGCGAATTGCTCGACTGTTCGGTGGCGTCGCCCACATCGAAACCCTCCTTCTCGAGCAGCGCTTGTGCTTCGATCTTGGTCATGCCGGTGACGATGGGAACCCCGACCATCCGCTGACCGCCACTCACCACGAGGGTGACGACACTGCCGACCGCGTCCCGTGTGCCGGGCGGCGACGATTGTTCGAGCACGGTCATCTTGGGCGCCGAGTTGTTGTAGCGCTGCTCACCCTTCTCGCCCTTGAACCCCGCTTGCATGAGCCGCAGCATGGCGTCGTCGTACATCAGCCCCGTGACGTTCGGCACCTTGACGTCACTTGGAATGACGCCGGCCGGAAAAACGACGAAAGCTACGAGGAGATAGGAGAGAACGAATCCTGCCGCGATGGCGACGAGGTAGACGAGCGATGTGCGAACGAGCGACCGCCATTTCATGCGGCGGCCCCGAGACGCGGACGTCGAAAGCGGGCCGCGAAGGCACCATCGGTTGCGTGAAGCTGTGGCAACACGCGCAGAAATCCCTTGTCCAACACTGTCGCCGGCACAACGCCTTCCGGCGGCGGCTCGAGCGTCCAGTCGGGATGATCGGCGAGAAAGCGCTGTACCTGCTCGTCGTTTTCCTCGAGTTCCAGCGAACACGTGCTGAATATCAGCAAGCCACCAGGTCGCACTGCGGTGGCAGCGGCGCGCAGGATTGAGCGCTGCATGGCCGGCAGCACAGCGAGATCACTCGCCTTGAGACGCCAACGGGCGTCGGGATGCCGACGAAACGTTCCAGTGCCGGTGCAGGGCACGTCCACGAGCACGGCGTCCATGTCGCGCAATGCGGGCGCCGTTGCATCGGCGACGAATGCGATGACATTCGGCGCGTCGAGACGCGTGACGTTTTCGCGCACGCGTTGCATCCGGCCGCGCGAGAGATCGCATGCGAACACGGTGCCAGCAACGCGCGCGAGTTCCAGTGCCTTGCCGCCCGGCGCAGCGCAGAGGTCGGCGACCGTGCTGCCCGACGCCACGCACGCGTAGCGCGTAACGAGTGTGGACGCCGGATCCTGCAAGTGAAACAGGCCTTGCTTGAAGGCGCCGAGCTCTGTAAGTGACGTCACGCCGCCGGCGAGGACGACGCTGTCCGCGACGAGTGGCGCATCCGACGTCGCTACGCCAGCGCTCTCGAGCATCGCTTCGAGCTGTTCGCGCACCACGTGATACGGACGCGCGACGAGCGGCGCCTCGGCGTTGTTCGCCAGCAGCAGCGCTCGCGTGCCGGCTTCGCCAAATCGAGCGAGCCAGCGCGCCACGATCCAACGCGGATGCGAATACTCGAGCGCCAACGCGTCGGTTACATCGATTGGTAGCGACACGCCGAGCGTGTCGCGTTCGCGATCGATGCGACGGAGCACCGCGTTTGCGAGCTTGCTTGCGCCAATGCCGTGACGCCGCTTTACGAGCTCCACCGTTTGCGCAATCGCGGCGTACGCGGGCACGCTGCCCATCGCGAGCAGTTGATACGCCCCAATGCGCAGCAGGTCGGCAACGTCGTCATCGAGTCGAGACGGACCGCCACTCACGCGCGCGGCGAGGATTGCGTCGAACCAACTCCTGCGGCGCAGCATTCCGTAGACAAGCTCACGCGTCCAACGACGGTCGCGCGGCTCGAGTTGCGCGGTGCGCCGATCGAAGCTGCTGTCGAGCAGGTCACCATCGCGCAGGTCAGCGCAGATTTCCGCCGCAGCGACACGTGCGTCGGTCACCGCGGCGCGAGGCGCCATCGTAACAGGTCGTGCTCCACCAGGTCCGTTCATGAAAGCCCTGTCGTCCGGCTCGACGTGAAGGACCCGCTGTTCGCATGAGTCCAGGCACGTGGTTGGTCATGCGCAGAACAACAGGCTTCATACTCAACCAAGGTTCGCGGCGTCATAGGCTGAAAGATAGTCGCTCGCTGCTTGTTCGGCATTCGGTGCATCCCAGATTCCGCGGATGACGGCGACCCCATGCACCCCGATGGCTCGCAATGCAGGAGCATGCTTCAGCTGCACGCCGCCAATCGCGATCACCGGCACACTCGTCGACGCAACGAGTGTCTTCACCCACCCACTACCGTGCGGCGGCGCCTCAGCGTGCGCGCCCGCAAAGAACACCTGCCCCGCTACTAACCAGTCGGCGCCGGCGACCACCGAAACGCGTCCTTCGTTCAGGTCGTGGACACTCGCGCCGACACCAGCGCAAGGGTAAGTGCTCACACCTTCGGCTGCGCGACTGTGGTACAAATAGCGCTTCGCATTCGGCGGCCACGTCGCGCAATCGGATGATTCGCGAGTGTCCCACGCATTCGATTTTATCACCCTGAAAAATCGTTGCGCGACATCATTCTTCGTAATCGTGAACT